>NZ_BAAHYN010000128.1:0-202 GCF_054657535.1 Desulfosporosinus burensis | reverse complement strand
CCATTATATTCAAAAGAACAAAGCCGGCAAATTAACCCTTAGTGAAAAAAGCGCGCAAACCATCGCTGGTTATTTGCTCCCTAAACTTGGGGAACAGTTGAAGAGGGCTATTTCAATTCATGATTTTGAATTGGCCAAAGGAACTTTGCTGGGTCAAAATCAGGAAGTATTAATTCGACTGATTGATTGGACTTTGCGTGAA
>NZ_BAAHYN010000127.1:0-202 GCF_054657535.1 Desulfosporosinus burensis | reverse complement strand
ACATTATATTCAAAAGAACAAAGCCGGCAAATTAACCCTTAGCGAAAAAAGTGCTCGAACCATTGCGGGGTATTTGCTTCCTAAACTAGGGGACCAGTTGAAGAGGGCTATTTTAATTCAGGATCTTGAATTGGCCAAAGGAATTCTGTTGAGTCAAAATGAGGCAGTTTTAATTCGACTGATTGATTGGACTTTGCGTGAG
>NZ_BAAHYN010000126.1:0-204 GCF_054657535.1 Desulfosporosinus burensis | reverse complement strand
AATGGCACAAGGGTCGAAAGACGAAACCAAGGTGTTGTTAGAACTAGCAAAAGATCTAGGTTATATCCAAGAAGTTGTATTTGCAAAATTGTTTGAACGATATGATGAACTGGGCAAACAGTTATATACTCTTCACCAAAAATGGAAATAATCTGGCTTCTGGATTCTGACAACTGACCTCTGAGGGGTAGGGGAGCGTTCTAT
>NZ_BAAHYN010000125.1:0-213 GCF_054657535.1 Desulfosporosinus burensis | reverse complement strand
CCACTCTTGGTACGAGGCGTAACTTTTACAAACAAAGTGATCCCCCCTAGTAGTCTACACTACTATTATAGAGGAAAAACCTTTCAATATCAATATATTTTAGCCAATATTTACTTATTATTTCGTCATAAGTCTATACTACATGAAGATCAAGAAGTGGCTAAATTACCGGGTTTGTTGATAGTAAAGGGCACTTATGGTTGAAGTCCAGTT
>NZ_BAAHYN010000124.1:0-216 GCF_054657535.1 Desulfosporosinus burensis | reverse complement strand
CAAGCTGGAAGGCAAGCTGGAAGGTAAGCTGGAAGGTAAGCTGGAAGGTAAGCTAGAAGACGCCCGAAACGCATTTAAAAAAGGATTCTCGTTAGAAGACATTGCTGAGATAACTGGTCTGCCCCTGGAAACATTGCAGAGGCTCAAAGCAGAATCAACAAACTAAGTCTGAGGTCAATGCTCGACACAATTCCTCCGGTTCCCTCCGGATTGTTG
>NZ_BAAHYN010000123.1:0-218 GCF_054657535.1 Desulfosporosinus burensis | reverse complement strand
GGTCTTAACTTCCGTGTTCGATATGGGAACGGGTGGAACCCCTCCGGCATGATCACCAGATGTCTGAGATATCTTTGTCCTTGCGAACGCTGTTCTCTCAAAACTGCACAGAGTCTATTATCTAGTCATTGTCGATCGAATTTGAGCCACTCACCTAGCGAGCTCTTTTAGGTCAAGCCCTCGACCTATTAGTACCAGTCAGCTCCACACGTCACCGC
>NZ_BAAHYN010000122.1:0-222 GCF_054657535.1 Desulfosporosinus burensis | reverse complement strand
CGAAGCTTTGAATTGAAGCCCCAGTAAACGGCGGCCGTAACTATAACGGTCCTAAGGTAGCGAAATTCCTTGTCAGGTAAGTTCTGACCCGCACGAAAGGTGTAACGATCTGGACACTGTCTCAACGAGGGACTCGGCGAAATTGTAATACCCGTGAAGATGCGGGTTACCTGCGA
This sequence comes from Desulfosporosinus burensis, assembly GCF_054657535.1. Lineage (NCBI taxonomy): Bacteria > Bacillati > Bacillota > Clostridia > Eubacteriales > Desulfitobacteriaceae > Desulfosporosinus > Desulfosporosinus burensis. The sequence goes on along the minus strand of NZ_BAAHYN010000122.1, from coordinate 46 downwards.
CAGGACAGAAAGACCCCATGGAGCTTTACTGTAGCTTGACATTGGA
>NZ_BAAHYN010000121.1:0-228 GCF_054657535.1 Desulfosporosinus burensis | reverse complement strand
AATGGCATAGCCCAAATTCTCCTGTTTTAGGGAAAAACCTGGCCCGCTCGTGGCTGTTAAGCTTTTAAGCCCTGTCAAGGAGGCTCCGATGATCGCTGCCATACTTGCTATCTCATCTTCCATCTGGATAAAGGTACCCCCGACCAAGGGCAATCTCTCAGCCATTATTTCAGCGATTTCGGTTGAGGGAGTGATTGGGTATCCTGCGTAAAATAGGACTCCTGCCGC
>NZ_BAAHYN010000120.1:0-248 GCF_054657535.1 Desulfosporosinus burensis | reverse complement strand
CTAACCTCTCCTCTTAACCTTCCAGCACCGGGCAGGTGTCAGCCCCTATACATCTCCTTTCGGATTAGCAGGGACCTGTGTTTTTGTTAAACAGTCGCCTGGACCATTTCTCTGCGGCTCTTCTTGCGAAGAGCGCCCCTTCTCCCGAAGTTACGGGGCTATTTTGCCGAGTTCCTTAACGAGGGTTTTCTCGCGCGCCTTAGGATTCTCACCCCATCTACCTGTGTCGGTTTACGGTACGGGCACCG
>NZ_BAAHYN010000119.1:0-248 GCF_054657535.1 Desulfosporosinus burensis | reverse complement strand
AAGCGAATGCATAACCTTTATATGTATGCTAAAATAAGGAAAAAGGCTGGAGAGGGGAAGATGGTAAGAAAACAGTTGAGCATGTACGTGAGATGGAAAAGTATACCGTTCCGCACAGGTTCCTCTCTTTTCTTATAATTTGTCATGCTAAGTTTTGTCTTTAGTTAACGGTCTTGAAACATACCATCCCTCATGTATTTCGTCGGATTTCTTCGGTTACTCTAATTTAATGCTCGCCTCGCGGTTCC
>NZ_BAAHYN010000118.1:0-251 GCF_054657535.1 Desulfosporosinus burensis | reverse complement strand
CATTTGACATCTGGGCGCAGGATCTTTGGATTATTGAATAAGCACTGCACCTTTGTACTAGGCCATGCTCGAGGGAAACCCTCCGGTTCGGTCTTCTCCAAAGAAGAAAGAATAATTATTGGAGATTATTATAAGCGCCATTTATAAACCTATTTTGAGATGGATGAATGGGAGGAATCAGACTTTCGGATATGGCTTTTTCCTGTTTGTTCTGTTTAAAAGATAGTCTGTACTTGTATTATGTAATTCTG
>NZ_BAAHYN010000117.1:0-251 GCF_054657535.1 Desulfosporosinus burensis | reverse complement strand
AGGCGCAATATTGATCTAACCGCCATAGTCATAAATAACAGCATTTACGGGATGACGGGTGGTCAGACCTCCCCTTTAACCCCTCACGACAAACGGGGAACCACCTCTCCCTTTGGCAACTTAGAGAGACCCTTTCAAATACTGGAGTTGGCTAAAGCAGCAGGTGCTACGTACGGGGCCAGAGCGACGGCTTACCATAATCAGCTTCTGACGAAATTAGTCATGGATGCCTATAACAATGCTGGTTTTTC
>NZ_BAAHYN010000116.1:0-254 GCF_054657535.1 Desulfosporosinus burensis | reverse complement strand
AGCGACCACGATCAGGTCCGCATCGTCAAGCTGGACCTCTTCGACTAATTGGATCCGGTCTAAATAAGGAGTTAGCTTCTGGGTTAGACGTTGCATAAACTTCTTGGTCACGTCCGGGTTCCCGGTTGGCAAGCCTTTTTCAGTATGTGTCAAGCCGGTTACATGGTAGCGGTATCCGTCGCCAAAGTTCGCCATCGCCGGAATCATGCTCTGATTGTTTTCATAAGGGATATAGTCACTTGGCGGTACCGTCT
>NZ_BAAHYN010000115.1:0-254 GCF_054657535.1 Desulfosporosinus burensis | reverse complement strand
CGCGACCACGATCAGTTCTGCATCATCAAGCTGTACTTCTTCGACTAATTGGATCCGGTCTAAATAAGGAGTTAGCTTCTGGGTTAGACGCTGCATAAACTTTTTGGTCACGTCCGGGTTCCCGGTTGGCAAGCCTTTTTCAGTATGAGTCAACCCTGTCACATGATAGCGGTATCCGTCGCCAAAGTTCGCCATCGCCGGAATCATGCTCTGATTGTTTTCATAAGGGATATAGTCACTTGGCGGTACCGTCG
>NZ_BAAHYN010000114.1:0-256 GCF_054657535.1 Desulfosporosinus burensis | reverse complement strand
AGAAGTTTGAATAACTTTTTTTGGAGAGTTTGATCCTGGCTCAGGACGAACGCTGGCGGCGTGCCTAACACATGCAAGTCGAACGCCGGAAGTCAGATGACAGAGGCCAGAAGCCAGAAGGGAAAAACCCTAATCTGGCATCCGGTTTCTGACATCTGACAACCGGAGTGGCGGACGGGTGAGTAACGCGTGGGTAACCTACCCATAAAGCCGGGACAACCCTTGGAAACGAGGGCTAATACCGGATAATCTTAGA
>NZ_BAAHYN010000113.1:0-262 GCF_054657535.1 Desulfosporosinus burensis | reverse complement strand
AACTTTGTAGGACATCTCTTCCAGGATCGTTTTAAGTCTGAACTTATTGAAACTGATCAGTATCACTTGGAAATTAGTAGATATATACACTTAAACTCTGTACGGGCTAATATGACAGAGCTACCGATCGATTATACCTGGAGCAGTTATCGTGTTTATATGGGTATTCGGCAGGACTCACTTGTCACTACCGAGAAAACCTTGGGCTACTTTTCTGAGCCAAGGGTTGAACGTTATCGCCTGTATGTAGAGGGCGAATTAT
>NZ_BAAHYN010000112.1:0-277 GCF_054657535.1 Desulfosporosinus burensis | reverse complement strand
AAGTAAATCTGCTGAGGAACGGGCCAAGCGGGAGACCTCCAAGCCAAAGATTGCTCCCACCTGTCCCAAAGAAACCAGACCGACTAAACGTTGAAACCCCTGACGGTTGGACTTGTGGGCACCGGAAATTCCTAAGTCCTCGTCGATTGCTCGGGTCGGAAAAGGCCTTCGAAGTTCGTCTTCGGGGGTCGTCTTTTCCTCCCCAAGGGGACTGGTACTTCCCGAATATTGTCGAATCCCTTTTAGACCATGTTCGGCTCGGTTGAGTAGTTAAAGT
>NZ_BAAHYN010000111.1:0-280 GCF_054657535.1 Desulfosporosinus burensis | reverse complement strand
TTGTTCATGTTAAGAATAAACTGCAAAAGGCGGCCTTAACTGATTCAACAATATTAATAAGTGGCGAGAGTGGAACCGGTAAAGAACTATTTGCCCATGCTGTTCACGGAGCAAGTTATCGCCGTAAGGGACCGTTTATTGCCATAAACTGTAGTGCCATCCCAGAAACGCTTATAGAAAGTGAACTATTCGGGTATGAAGAAGGGGCGTTTACCGGGGCAAAGCGGGGAGGAAAGCCAGGAAAATTTGAGTTGGCGGAAGATGGAACCTTATTTTTAGA
>NZ_BAAHYN010000110.1:0-280 GCF_054657535.1 Desulfosporosinus burensis | reverse complement strand
CCGACGACATTGATAGCCATAGCTAGAGCACCATAAAATATGGCGCGTGATGGATGGCGGAAATCATCAATCGCACAATCAGTATGCAAAATCCAGCGCATTAACCAAAGTAATATGGAAATAAGGAAAACAACATTAAGCAGAATAAAAAGTATGCTGCCAATTTGATGTTGCCAAGGTAGGGCCAAAGGGAAGGTATAAGTTAAAAACGAGACAATCCCAATCCCCATAACAGTCGTAAACCAGTTGGTACCAAAGTTTTTTGTAAATGTAAATGCCA
>NZ_BAAHYN010000109.1:0-294 GCF_054657535.1 Desulfosporosinus burensis | reverse complement strand
CGAAAGAAATCATCAAATACGGCAACCAGGTACTGCGTGGACTCCTGACTCAACAGCGTGGCTGCACCAATTTCTATATGGGTGCGCGCATCCAATACATCGTAACGTTTTCAATAGCTAAAACTCTGGCTCGCAAATTCGACATCAGCATAAAGAAAGTGTTCGCCCGATACAGCAAAGCTCTCATGATCAATTACACAAATGTCAAAGGTAAAGCCTGCTCAGTCAGTCTGGCACTATACAAATCTTTTTCGAGACAAAAGAACTTCTTCGCCAAAATCAAGTTGGCAGTTA
>NZ_BAAHYN010000108.1:0-302 GCF_054657535.1 Desulfosporosinus burensis | reverse complement strand
AGTGAAATCAGTCCATCTATGACGCACGAAAATAGATTTCCTCGTTGGTTACTAGTGGCTCCAACTCCCGATCTCCATAGTCCGGCAGCCTCGCCCATAGCTGAACTTAACGAGTCCTCATTCAGCTGTCCTTCATGAGTATGGATAATTTCAAGCAGAGTCACTAAATCTTGAACTTGCAAAGGCATTCCTAAGTCCCAGATTACCTGTTCCAAGATTAGTCGTTCTTTATATAAGGGTTCTCCAGCGACCGCCGTTTGGAATTGGTAGAGGAAACTTAGCTGCTCGAAGCCAAATTCTCT
>NZ_BAAHYN010000107.1:0-309 GCF_054657535.1 Desulfosporosinus burensis | reverse complement strand
CGAGCACTCTAGACAGACTGCCGGTGATAAACCGGAGGAAGGTGGGGATGACGTCAAATCATCATGCCCCTTATGTCCTGGGCTACACACGTGCTACAATGGCCGGTACAGACGGAAGCAAAGCCGTGAGGTGGAGCAAATCCGAGAAAGCCGGTCTCAGTTCGGATTGCAGGCTGCAACTCGCCTGCATGAAGTCGGAATCGCTAGTAATCGCAGGTCAGCATACTGCGGTGAATACGTTCCCGGGCCTTGTACACACCGCCCGTCACACCACGAAAGTCTGCAACACCCGAAGCCGGTGAGGTAACC
>NZ_BAAHYN010000106.1:0-314 GCF_054657535.1 Desulfosporosinus burensis | reverse complement strand
GAACTTGGGGATATGCCCTTACACGTACAAAGCAAGCTCTTACGGGTTTTAGAAAATCATTCGATCGAACGTATCGGAGGGGTTGAATCCATAACGACAAATGTACGGATTATTGCGGCAACTCATCGGAATCTAGAAGAGATGGTAGAACGAAGCGAGTTTCGTGGTGATCTGTATTATCGACTCAGTGTCATCCCGATTTTCATTCCCTCTTTGAAAGAACGAAAACAAGACATTCCGCTATTTATAAGTTATTTTTTAGAAAAATATGGTTCAATAATGGACCGTCCAATACAGGAACTGGATGCTACCAC
>NZ_BAAHYN010000105.1:0-322 GCF_054657535.1 Desulfosporosinus burensis | reverse complement strand
GACCAGACTGCTCACCATAATAAATAAAAAGAAAGTAACTCCAAACAGGGCAATAATGAAAAAAGTCATGGGTGTTTGCAGAGAACCGGCATAAGGCAGCAAATTTACACCACTTGCTGCAGCAACAATGGGTGGAACGACGGGGATCAACCAACTGGCTAAAGCATCCTCTGGCTTTACCTCGTGTTTAACAAATAACAAAAATGGGATAGTAATGACAGAAAAACAAGAAACAACAACTCCGACTAACCATAAAGATTTGCTGATGACCAAGGCCTGATCAAAAGGCAAAAGATGGGTTCCAACAAGAAAGTAAGCGTTC
>NZ_BAAHYN010000104.1:0-322 GCF_054657535.1 Desulfosporosinus burensis | reverse complement strand
AACCAGACTGCTCACCATAATAAATAAAAAGAAAGTAACTCCAAACAGGGCAATAATGAAAAAAGTCATGGGTGTTTGCAGAGAACCGGCATAAGGCAGCAAATTTACACCACTTGTTGCAGCAACAATGGGTGGAACGACGGGGATCAACCAACTGGCTAAAGCATCCTCTGGCTTTACCTCGTGTTTAACAAATAACAAAAATGGGATAGTAATGACAGAAAAACAAGAAACAGCAACTCCAATTAACCATAGAGATTTGCTGATGACCAAGGCCTGATCAAAAGGCAAAAGATGGGTTCCAACAAGAAAGTAAGCGTTT
>NZ_BAAHYN010000103.1:0-333 GCF_054657535.1 Desulfosporosinus burensis | reverse complement strand
TAATATCAGCGTCTACTACATAGTTTATCTTCTTATCACCAATAATTTTATTAACTGCTTTTAGTGCATCGTGACAACTTCTGTTTGGTCTGAACCCAAATGAGCAATCGAGGAAATCCCCATCAAACACAGCGTTTAGAATATCACTCAGTATTTTCTGCACCAGCTTGTCTTCATAGGCTGGTATACCCAGCGGTCTCATTTTATTAGAACCGACTTTTGGTATGTATACTCTCTTCACTGGTTGTGGCTTATATGCCTGACGTTTCATACTATCAAGCAAATCATCGAGATTTTCATCAAGCTTCAAATTATATTTCTTATATATGGAAA
>NZ_BAAHYN010000102.1:0-344 GCF_054657535.1 Desulfosporosinus burensis | reverse complement strand
TCATTCCATCAAGCCAAATTTAGTTTTTATCCGGTCTAGCTTTTTTAGCCAAGGTTTTGCCAACACAAAAAGAAAGATTAGGGTTGATACTGCATGAGTAAAATCAAACCAAAAACTTGATATGTAAGCTGCTACTATAGCTTGCCAGGTAATAGGATTGATAAATCCGATAATAAACCAGAGATTCATGACCCATCCAAAGGCAAACCCTGATAATAGTCCATAGGTGGATAAGCTTAATTTTCCTTTGAAAAAACCTGCATTTTTCAATACTCCTGCGACAAAACCGATCATCCCCCAACAGAACATTTGCCACGGGGTCCATGGACCTTGTCCAAAAAATA
>NZ_BAAHYN010000101.1:0-346 GCF_054657535.1 Desulfosporosinus burensis | reverse complement strand
TGGTTAAGTGGAAAAGAGACGGGCACGATAGAATTGTTTTCGGTCTGAAGTGATGGAAGAACTTCGCAGGCGGCTGTGCGGACTTTTTTCAACCAATAGTAATAATTTCTCGGTATAATGCTATTCTCAGCGCACCAGACAGCGACAGTCTGTCCACTGCTCCGGCATTCACGGACGATCTCAGTCCACTGATTTAATCGGTAGTTACGGGTTGCTTCTCTGGTATCCAACTCTAAACCTCCTTTGCAGTTTTTAGACTAACTCGAAAAACTGCAAAAACTCTAATTTAGAGTATTGTTACATAGTTTTAATTAGGTTTCTATACACTGTCTTATTAGACGCTTAC
>NZ_BAAHYN010000100.1:0-348 GCF_054657535.1 Desulfosporosinus burensis | reverse complement strand
GCGGTGACGTGTGGAGCTGACTGGTACTAATAGGTCGAGGGCTTGACCTAATAATCGAGGTCCGAGGTCAGAAGTCCGAGGTCCGAAAGGACGGACGGTTGAGGACGGAGGACTTCGAGATTGCTAACAAAACTAGGTAAGTGGCTCAAATTCTAACGACAATTACTAGATAATAGACTCTGTGCAGTTTTGAGAGAACAGCGGTTAAGGATAATTCCTTATCCTGTTTTCTTTAGAAAACATACAAATTCGGACTTCGGATTTCGGACATCGGACTTCGATTCCGCATCTGGTGATCATGCCGGAGGGGTTCCACCCGTTCCCATATCGAACACGGAAGTTAAGACC
>NZ_BAAHYN010000099.1:0-351 GCF_054657535.1 Desulfosporosinus burensis | reverse complement strand
TCCAATTTATTTCAAGGTGTCCGGCGAACTTCTATCATAAATTGGAAAGCAGAATGGTAGAACGAGCCTATACAGAGAACCAGTGGCAGGATATTGGAGTCCTGGGCAAAAGCAAAAAGGCTTGCAACTATTGCGTGCAAGGGTTTAGCGAGCGATTTGAGGAAACCGATTTGCGTGTCATCGTGGTCCAGACTTCCGCAGGGGAATCCCGATATAACAATAAATTGGAGAGACAGCGCAACATCCTGGAGACGGCCATTGAAGATAGTTCGAAAAAGAGCTTTGCCTGTGAAGCAGATGCCGTAGCGGAATGGGATCGGTTTAGCAAAAAGCACAGTAAGCTTGCCTATG
>NZ_BAAHYN010000098.1:0-356 GCF_054657535.1 Desulfosporosinus burensis | reverse complement strand
GTCCCCTTGGGGAGGAAAAGACGACCCCCGAAGACGAAACTTCGAAGGCCTTTTCCGACCCGAGCACCTTTTGGGATTCATCAAAAATACCTCCTTTTAGCAAGAAAAAAGCTTTTTGTAAGTTATTGGTACCATAGCCTGATGACATTGGGTACGACCCCGGGGGACCGGGGGAAGGACGGGAGGACTTCCACGAGCATACTTTTCCATCTCACGTACATGCTCAACTGTTTTCTTACCATGTAAGATTAACAAGCTAGGCTTAAGTTTAGATTTATATTGCGTCCGATAATGACTCTTCCGTTCAGTAAGAGTAATATACTTCTCGCACCTACAACATCGAACCCGGGTTTTCA
>NZ_BAAHYN010000097.1:0-364 GCF_054657535.1 Desulfosporosinus burensis | reverse complement strand
CACAGCGTTTATGCAATAATGGCTCACATTTTCCCTAGCATTAATGGCTCACTTTTTTTCTGGCGACTGGCTCACTTTTTTCTTGACAATCGCATTTATACTTCTGAACACTTTCGGGGCTCAATAACTTCCGGCCTGCTTGTTCGCTGTCTACGCTTAGAGACACGGGTCACCCCGTGTCTCCCAAGAGGGCTAGCATAATGATACATCATCCCCCCCTAAAGGGATTCGACAAATTGCGGGAAGTACCAGTCCCCGAGGGAGGAAAAGTGACCCCCGAAGATGATCTTCGGAGGCCTTTTCCGACCCGAGCACCTCCTTTTAGCAAGAAAAAAGCTTTTTGTAAGTTATTGGTACCATAGCC
>NZ_BAAHYN010000096.1:0-372 GCF_054657535.1 Desulfosporosinus burensis | reverse complement strand
ATGACTTCAGCCCGACTGGCACCTCCCCTGGCTTCAGGTCCATAGCTTTGACTCTGAGCGACATTTTGGTCGGCAATAATTCCGGCCTCTGCCAACATGATCGCCGCTAAAATCAAGCCCTGTCCGCCCGTTCCGGTTAACAGAAATTCTTGTTTAGCCATTGCGACTGCCCTCCCTTAATCTCTGTCTTAGTTTCTCGTATTCTTGCGTATACTCCGGAGCCTGCGACTTGAAAATCTCGCCGATCTGGAAATCTTCCTCGCGGGTCGCTTGTTGTCCTGCTTTGAAAGCGTGCTCTTTTTGCCAGAGCAGCATATCCGCCGGGGTTTTAAATTTATTACGGCGTCCATAGGAAACAGGACACTGGGAAAT
>NZ_BAAHYN010000095.1:0-395 GCF_054657535.1 Desulfosporosinus burensis | reverse complement strand
TTAATGCGTTGGTTGAGAAGATAGAAATTCTCACACCAACGCATTTTATTTTTGAGTATGAAATAGGCGGATTAGCAAAGTAACCCGCCCCTTCCCGAACCGTACAAGCGACTTGTCACCGCATACGGCTCTCCATATTCCAAATGGGTTATCGTCGTTTCAGCTGATTAAGCTGGAACCTGTCAGCTTCGACATTAGCAAAGCAGTGTGCGCAAAGGGGTATCTGACGCCTGTTGATGGCCAGCATGATCGTGGCAATCGGTGAGTAGGGCTTGTCGAGCTTCTTCTTCGTTTTCCTGTGATACATGCTGACATGGGACTGCTGATTACCGCAGATGTAGCAGGCACGGGCAAGCGGGTCCATCAAGCTGAACTTGGGCAGGAAAAGAAACGAT
>NZ_BAAHYN010000094.1:0-396 GCF_054657535.1 Desulfosporosinus burensis | reverse complement strand
GAGATGAACAGTGGCCAATTAGTCGGTGAAATCGAACGAATCTTTGGTTATAAAGCCGTCGAACGTTTAAACCGCATGGACGGAGAATTAATCACTCCCCAGGAAGTTTTGGACAGGATTCGGGAGGTACTTCAAAATGTTTAGTGATATTGCGCAATATTTTCGGACCGAGACGTTACCGCATATCTGGTGCCCAGGTTGCGGCATAGGAACCATCATGGCCGCCATCGTCCGGGCTATTAAAACCTTACAGCTTGACCAAAATAAGGTGATTTTTGTGTCTGGGATTGGCTGTTCTTCGCGCATGCCAGGCTACTTAGATTTTAATACCATCCACACGACCCATGGCAGAGCCTTACCCTTCGCTACGGGAATTAAAGCGGCTCGACCAGAGTT
>NZ_BAAHYN010000093.1:0-399 GCF_054657535.1 Desulfosporosinus burensis | reverse complement strand
TGCAGTGGCGACCCTTATAGCAGAGAAGCAAGGCAGTGACAAGATTGCCGATTATGCAGGCCTCTGGCGTCGCTCCCCGTTAGCGACCGTCGTCATGACAGCCTCCTTATTATCCTTAGCTGGAATTCCGCCCCTCGCGGGATTTGTCGGGAAGTTCTATCTCTTCTCGGCAGCGATGGATCAAGGGTATGTGGCGATTGCCTATATCGGGTTCGTGATGAGCATGATTTCCGTGTACTATTATCTCTCGGTGGTCAAGGTGATGTTCCTCGCTGAGGGTGAGGGCTTACCGGATGTTCCAGTCCATGGAGCGATGAAGTTCACGATGGTATTTACCATGTTAATCACCTTAGCCCTTGGTATTTACCCGACGCCTTTAGCCCAAATGGCTACGGCGGC
>NZ_BAAHYN010000092.1:0-413 GCF_054657535.1 Desulfosporosinus burensis | reverse complement strand
CAATGTCATCAGGCTATGGTACCAATAACTTACAAAAAGCTTTTTTCTTGCTAAAAGGAGGTATTTTTGATGAATCCCAAAAGGTGATAGGTAGTTAAATCAAACACTTTTATGATAAATAACAATAACATACCCGGGACTTATTACCCAAAATATTACAAGTCCTTGTGTTCATGGCCTTTGGGGTATCCAGTGTCATATCAAAATAGGCGCATTATACGCGAAAAGTGAGTTACAAGCAGCTCTTTTGATTTATAGGGTACTTATGAGCTTTAAGCCCCTTTCTTCTTGTATGACTTCGGCCTGGACGAACAGGAACCATATTTTTTGTAATTTCTTGCATTATCCGGTGAAACATCGCATTGCGCTTTTCTGGATCATCTTCTAGCAACATGAGCACCAATGAATCCTTT
>NZ_BAAHYN010000091.1:0-435 GCF_054657535.1 Desulfosporosinus burensis | reverse complement strand
TTAACGTCTGGCGAGAGATCATTAGAGTCGAAAGACTCATGCTGAGGGATCGGCAACTCATTGGTAAGAGCGGTTGTTTAGTTTTGAGAGACCAGAAGTGGTTGCTCGGTATTTTGGGGGTATAGCTCAGCTGGGAGAGCGCTTGAATGGCATTCAAGAGGTCAGCGGTTCGATCCCGCTTACCTCCACCAATTAACTCGAGGAACTTAGCGCTGATTCGAGGTTCGTAAGGACTTCGATGGAAGTGCTAAAAATTCTGTAACTCATTTAGAAAAATGCAATAAGATGAAGATTTTTGCTTAGCCATTAGGCTAATCGGATTTTGTACATCAGGCCGCGCATTTTGTATATTAATCGATGTTCTTTGAAAACTGCATAGAGGAAATAATCTAGTAAAAAGTCGAAAGAATTCACTTTGGAACGGAAGTTTCAAAT
>NZ_BAAHYN010000090.1:0-442 GCF_054657535.1 Desulfosporosinus burensis | reverse complement strand
AAGCCGCAAAAAAAAATCAATCGCAATAATACAGGAAGAATCAGGTGCCGGTTAGGGGAGCATTTATTAGGCAATAGATCGTCGCACTCCTTGAAAATGCTCTGTAATTCCTTGTCAGTAAAAATATACGGCGTCCGTGTCTCTGGCCTTGGGAGAAAACTCGATGGGATCACATAGCAATCAATACCGATTGCAGATAGGTATTTAAGCAACTCCCGAACTGATTGAATCCTTCTTCTCGCGCTGGTCTGGGATTCGCTTTCCCAGCGTGAACACCAACTTAAGACTATTTCTTCTTTGAGATCGGACACGTCTAATTGCTTCGTCACTATATAATTACAAAAACGCATCAGGTCGTACTCGTAAGATTTTCTGGAATATCCTATGGATTCTTTGTAGAGGAGCATAGCCTCAATATATTCGTTGAACGTCTTCATCGTTT
>NZ_BAAHYN010000089.1:0-442 GCF_054657535.1 Desulfosporosinus burensis | reverse complement strand
GGATATTTTCCTCAGCCAACGCTTTCTTTACTAAATCGCTCACTTCCCAAGGTAATGCAGCCACATAGGCCCCCGCTGCCTTTAAGGCGACAACTTTGCTGTCATAGGTTCCTTTGCCCCGTTCAATGATAGCTCCGGCATGACCCATTCTCTTTCCAGGAGGAGCGCTTTTGCCAGCTAAGAAGGCAATCACTGGTTTACTCATTGTTTTGATAAAAACAGAGGCTTCTTCTTCAGCATTACCGCCGATTTCCCCCACCAACACAACCGCTTTGGTCTCCGGATCTGCTTCGAATTGAGCTAAGACATCAATGAAGGATAAACCGACGACTCGGTCTCCTCCTAAGCCAACCACCGTCGACTGACCAATCCCTGCGTTCGTTAACTGGGAGACAATTTCATAACTGAGAGTCCCACTCCTTGCTACGACTCCTACTGAACC
>NZ_BAAHYN010000088.1:0-449 GCF_054657535.1 Desulfosporosinus burensis | reverse complement strand
CCAAGGTGGTAATATCTCGCCAATAATTGGGAATTTGTATCTTCACCATGCTCTGGACTTGTGGTTTGAGAAGGTCATTAGAAAGAACTGCAGAGGCGATGCCTACATGGTTCGTTATTCGGATGATATGTTCACAACGCCAACCCGGGATGTGATGAAGAAACTGGCGGTCAAGATGAATGGGTATTACAGATACTATGGCATAACTGACAATTCTAGTATGATTAGTAGATTTGGAGATGAGGTCAGAAGCATGCTCTACAAAATGTTCAATAGAAGAAGCCAAAAGAAGAGCATGACGTGGGATAAGTATTTACTTTTCCTCAAGAGATTCCCTTTAGCCAAAGCTAAGATATATGTCAGCATCTTTGACCTAAACAAAAACTTTAGTTATATGATGTAAATGATAGTATGAGGAGCCGTGTGCGTTAGTTGCGCAAGCACGGTTC
>NZ_BAAHYN010000087.1:0-455 GCF_054657535.1 Desulfosporosinus burensis | reverse complement strand
GAGGTGATCGTGAGCAACTGGTCATCGGACTGGTTACTACCCCCGATGGATTCCCGATTAAATGTAAAATCTACTCAGGTAATACCTCCGACAAAACAACGGTATCAACGATCGTGGAAGAAATTAAAAATGCCTACAAAGTTAAGGAGTTTATTTTTGTTGGAGACCGAGGTATGTTAAGCGAAAAAAATATTAAAGCAATTATAGGGTTAAACCAGAAATACGTGATGGCGATCCCTCGGGCCTGGAGTAAGAAATACCTTCAAAATATCGCTATTGACGAAGCTCAAATGAAGGAGATTCAAGACAGTCTTTTTGTACGGTTCTTGCCGTCAGTTGAGGGTCAAAGGTTCTTGTTATGCCTAAATACCCAGAAAAGAACGGATGATACAGAGTATCGAAACCACTGCATAGAGACCATTAAAGAAGGGCTCGAAGCTTTGAACAAGACTTTG
>NZ_BAAHYN010000086.1:0-467 GCF_054657535.1 Desulfosporosinus burensis | reverse complement strand
TACAACCTTATGCGGCTAGAGAGATTACTCGACAGCTTGGTCTGAAAGGTCAGATCGCCAAAGAGGTCGCCGATATTATGTTGAAACTTTATCAAACTTTTCGAAAGTATGATGCTGAACTAATCGAGATCAACCCATTGGTTGTTGCGGATTCTCAGGCCCTTGCCGCGGATGGCAAAATGACGGTTGATGATGACGCTGCTTTTCGGTTTGGGAAGGATGTTCCCCTAGTTGAAGAAAAGACTGCCGTGGAGAAAAGAGCTGCTGAATTGGGGATTTCCTATGTCGAACTGGATGGTGAGATCGGCGTGATGGCTAATGGGGCAGGTATCACCATGGCGACCCTCGATTTAATTAACGAATTTGGTTCAAGTCCTCGAAATTTCATGGATGCCGGCGGCGGTTCCAGCAAGGAAGCGACTGCCAGCGCTTTGGAAATTTTACTTTCCACCCAGCCTAAAGCCCTC
>NZ_BAAHYN010000085.1:0-470 GCF_054657535.1 Desulfosporosinus burensis | reverse complement strand
AGTTGAAGAAGCAACAGATAAGGAGATTGTTGCCTATTATAAAGATCAGATGGTGGTTGAGATAGATTTCAGATACTACAAAGAACCCTGCCTCGCATCGGTTATATTCTTAAAGCATCCTCATCGAGTGAGAGCGCTGATGATGCTATTAAATGTATCCTTGCTGATACGAGCATTAATTCAATATAAACTGAGAAAAGGACGCAAAGAATGGACAGGTGAACTCCCCAAAATCGGCTATAACGGGGCAAAGCTTCAGGATGCCCCGACCTTTGCCTTCTTACAGTATGCTTTAGAGGGGATGCATTTTATAAAGATAGGACATGAAGAGTATACTTTCTATCTTGATGATAGCTTAAATACACTAAGGGGCATGACCCTATTAAAGATAATGGGTATGGAACCTAAGGACTTAATGGAATAAATTAACTATTCATTTTCTCAGAATGACCGCGGAATGTGGGTGGGAC
>NZ_BAAHYN010000084.1:0-475 GCF_054657535.1 Desulfosporosinus burensis | reverse complement strand
TCTCGGAAAGTGGAATTCTGCTTTTCAAAAGTTTTCCATTTACAATTCCTGAAGCGGTATTCCAAATGACAATGATAAAGCATATCCATAAAATACTTAATTGTACGGTACTTGCAATTGCAAAAAAATTGCTTCCAGTAAGTTTTTCTAAAGCATAAGTTCCATTAGTAAAGCTTCCAATCGGAAACACATAACTCCACCAACCTAAATCGAAGGAGATTCCTTCGCCGGATTTGCGTAAGTGGAGCATGGTATATAAGGTAGACATTATAATCCACCACCAGCCCACTCCCCATAAAGATCCAGCAAAAAGCAGTGCAGTAGGGCGTAGGAGAGGGGCTAACTGGCCCAAACTCCCAGTCTGAAAGGTTAAACCACAAACGATCGACATGGCCATACCGATCGGGCCGATTTCTACCCATAAACTCGGTACTGTTTGCCCAGTTAAGCGGCTATGATAGACAAGACGGAAATA
>NZ_BAAHYN010000082.1:0-509 GCF_054657535.1 Desulfosporosinus burensis | reverse complement strand
CCCCCTTGGGCTTACGGAGCATTTTTCTGACCAGATCCGTTGTCATCAGCTTTGAATCCGCGATATAAATCCCTTGATTCAAGCCGTTTTCCTGTAAATCATGGACAAGATCAATCGCCATTTTGTTCCATTCAATATCCGAAGTGTTCCCATCCATAACTTTTGCAGCGAGCGGTAGGCCATGTTCGTTAACGATCTTGCCCACGACCACTTGGGGGCATTCATGCCGATGGTCCTTGTTATATCCCTGTGTAATGTTTAGAGGGGTGTTCTCTGCCACTGGGCTTTTTTCACGAGACTCTTGTCCCGCCTCAATGTCTAATGCGTTATCAAAAACTTGGGGTTCTTCGTCAGCGTATTCCCCATAAAAGGAAACGGTGGTGGTATCGGCATGAAGCCTCTTAAAGGCAATATCATACGTGGTATGGGCACTTAACACAATGGATTTAAAAAGCGTTTCATCTCCGGCAGCTGCTATTTTATCAAGGCAATCTCCCAATGCGTCATCG
>NZ_BAAHYN010000081.1:0-510 GCF_054657535.1 Desulfosporosinus burensis | reverse complement strand
TCTGTTATCCCGATATCGGGATAACAGAACCCGGCGTGCGGATTTCCCGCACCGGGCTCTTCAAAAATTGACTTACAGCATTGCGTATGCTTTTAATGACATATAGGGTATCGAAAGCTTTGGTCGCAATATTGGAAACGTGCCTTTAATTGCTTGAAACTTCTCCCAGGTGACATATCCTTTACTACATCGGGAACTGAGCATTCTTCTCCAGTAGTGTTCTGTCCTGAGGTAAATCTTAAATAGGCTTTTCAAATTGCCCGCTATGCCATAGTAATTGTAATGGCCTCTTAATACCGAATTTATTACTGCTACCTGCTCCTTAATTGGAGAGTGTCGAATTTCTCGTAGGGTTGCCTGCAACTTAATAATACTTCGCTTAAGTCTTGTTTTCTCAGTCTTTCGGCCCACCATAAAGTTTCCTTTTCTATTAGTAGTGCAATAGTGGGTGAAGCCGAGAAAATATATAGACTCTAACCTTTTGTCTCTTTCCTTAGCATGCTTAGTTGC
>NZ_BAAHYN010000080.1:0-513 GCF_054657535.1 Desulfosporosinus burensis | reverse complement strand
TCAGTAGCGTTGCATAAAGCTTTTACGCAAAAGTCAAATTCTATGTTACAAAGAAAACCAACGGAAAATGGCGTAAACTGCAGATATCCCTGATTATTCCTGTCAAAACCATAAAAAAAGCCTTATAATTAGAGTTAGGGTAGTTCTTGCCCAAATCTCTAATCATAAGGAGATAAAAAATGCAAGGCAAGAATACTACAAAATCCACATTTATGCAACTGTTTCAACCGGTTTTTTCTAAAAATATTTGGACTAAAATTCATCAAGAAGTTCCAGACCTTGATAAGCGAGTCCAAAAACTTAAAACAAACCAACTCGCGTTACTTATCAGTAATGCTCAACTCCAAGAATTTAAAGCTTTACGAAAAATCAGTGCCAGTGTTCAAAGTAATGACTTCAGTCGTACCATTGGCTTAGAAAGCATTAGTCATAGTCAAATTTCACGAAGACTTAGAACTCTTCCTGTTAGAGTCTCGGAAATGCTTTTTAAAAACCTATTAAACGAAGTAGCTC
>NZ_BAAHYN010000079.1:0-566 GCF_054657535.1 Desulfosporosinus burensis | reverse complement strand
TTGAGGGATCCGACTTTGGCATTTTTACCAAAGAAGTACTCGACATCCACCTCATTGTGATTAAATCGACGTTCAATTTTGTAAAGAGGGGCTCTCATGCTATAGAATGTCGATAAAATGATGGCTTTGGCTAAGTTTCCGGTGTCCATATTAGAACGACTCTTCGTCCCCTCGTCGGTTTGATTGTTGATAATCCCAGTAAAGCCGATATTCTCAAGAAATTTGTTCGCCATGGCCATTAAAAAACTAATCTTCAGGGTCGGTGTACTCTTCTTTGATTCATTTATTTTCATGATGCCATCCCTCTTTTTACAGACTTTTGATAACATCATAAATTACAGGGCTCAGTTTGTCCAGCTATTATTAAAAACCCCATAAAAACCTACAAACCTAATAAATGAACCATTAATTCACTTGCAAAAGAGGATAACGTACAATCGAATAATCAAGTGATAACGCTCAATGAGCATAATTCAAGCGAAAGATATTCTATTGCACATTCCTCATTATTACATCTATGACAATAAAAAACTATTCATCAACAGGTCACACCCGCGGAATGTGGG
>NZ_BAAHYN010000078.1:0-575 GCF_054657535.1 Desulfosporosinus burensis | reverse complement strand
AATTTACCGATCAGTATATTTGTATTTACCTTGTATTCATATTTTAAGCTTTTGTCTTCATTATTTTCTAAAATCTTCTCGTCCGCTTCATTCTTAGCAAGTGCCACCATATTTGATAGATACATGGACGCATAGAAATCTTGCTCAACGGAAATAACGGTGTCGCCCGTAAAGTTTTCAATTTGAAGTCGGCTCTTTAATTCGAGGTATTTGACTTCTATTCCCCAACGTTTAAAATATAGAGCTTTAAACTCTTGAATCCCTAGGGTTTCATCAAATAAATTAGTGACTAGGACTTCCTCAACTTCAGAATCCAACATAAATCGAAGAACACGAACCTTGATCCTTTTTCCTTCAACCTTTATCTCAACGATCTGATCAGGTTCCATCGCTTCATTGAATTCTTTCATCGAATTAGTTTTCACACGCATGAGATACTTAATTTCGCTACTATCTAAGTAAGCGATAAACTTTTTCGAGGGATATCCTCGATCAAAAAGAATAAGGTCATTTTTCAAGCCCATCGTTTTTAATTTTTCAATTAGTTCAATGGCTATCTCTCGCTCGCCAGTAGT
>NZ_BAAHYN010000077.1:0-576 GCF_054657535.1 Desulfosporosinus burensis | reverse complement strand
CGCTCGGTCGGGGACTGGTACTTCCCGCAATTTGTCGAATCCCTTTAGGGGTCGACTATGTTACTTAATATTGTTGAGTTACATTCGTCAAAACTCTGAACCTCTTGGTAACTGAGACATATAAAAAAATTAGAAATGTCTAGCACAAACCATTCCTTTTTATGGAACTAATATGTGCGTTGTTGTATAATGGAGCCATAGGGCCGTTAGGTTTAGTTTTGATAATAATAATGGTTGTCTGCTGGGGAGTGTGTGAAACTACGGTGGATTTGCTAAAATGATATCTATATAACTGGAGAGAGGAGAGAGGATGAAGTTAATATGGCTGGGAGCAAGAAGAGTAAGACCAAACAAACACCAACTGACGATAGATTTCTAATGTCACCAAAAGTAGACTTCGTGTTCAAGCTAATCTTTGGAGACGAAAAAAATAAAGATCTGCTAGTCGCTTTCCTCAGTGCCGTACTAGGTGTTCCGGCGGAAGACTTTGAGGGAATAGAAATCATCAATAATGAGCTTTTAAGGGAGTTCGCGGAAGATAGAAAAGGAATACTTGATGTCAGAGTAAAGACGAAA
>NZ_BAAHYN010000076.1:0-598 GCF_054657535.1 Desulfosporosinus burensis | reverse complement strand
GTAAGCATGGAATGTCCGGCTATTTTACCTTCTTCGATCCCCTTTTCAGCTTCCTGATAGCGGTTTTGTCTGGTCAAGGTATCGATGGTCGTGGGCAATAAATCGGCTCCGCCCTCATCCTGAAGGTATTTGAGCATCTCGATATGTTCATTGATTAAAGCGACTCCAGCCCGGGGTTGAGCCAGGGTTCGTCCTTCCGCTTTAGCTTTAGCTAACACTTCCGCAAAAACTTTCTCTCTAGGCATGGCCTTATGATAGGTGACAACTTCTTCTAAATTAACCCCTTCCCCAGTTGGCCATTGCTTGAGAACCTCTTGTCGTTGGGCTTTAAATTTATCAATTTCGAGACGTTTATTGATCATGAGGAAAAGCCCTCCCCACTACGACTTTCGATCTTTCGAACTGCCCCCCGAGCTCGCTCTCTGACATTAATCGACTCTCCGTAATCCTCGGCCACTCTTAATAATTCTTTGACAGCTGGGACAGCTCCCATTTCCCCCAGTGCTTGAGCAGCCATTTCCCTCACCCCAACCACCGGATCTCGCAGCAATTGGATTAACGAAAACACAGCTGCTTTATTTCCTATCTGTCCTAAGGC
>NZ_BAAHYN010000074.1:0-604 GCF_054657535.1 Desulfosporosinus burensis | reverse complement strand
AAGACCTACTACTTTGCCGAATTAGTTGAAGCTTACCGAGATAGTGGGAAAGTGAAGCATAGACGACTCTTATACTTTGGTAGTGTAGACCTAGAGATTGCCGAAAAGCTCAAAATCGTCTTCTCTAAGGATTTCGACTCATTTACTAACCTGAACAAGGTTGATTTCTCGAGTGCTGTACCCTATGGCGCCTTTTTCTTGATCCATTCGATCTTTGAACGGCTTGGTATGTTCGATCTTTTTAAGAGCCGCTTTAAGTCAAAGGACAAACACATTTCGACTGATACGACCTTAACTTGCCTGAAGACCATGATTTTTCAGCGTATTATTCAACCAGACAGTAAATTAGCTCTGACAGAGTGGCTCGATGCAACCCCCATCCAACATTTTCTTGGTAAGGATGCGACGCTGCCTGATTTACAAACAATTTACCGTTCGCTCGAGGCTTTAAACGATAATTTTCCGATTGTCGAGCAATGTCTTTATCAATGGGCTGAGACTGTATTTCAGCAGAATATGCAGGAACTTTACTACGATATTACAAGTTCCTATTTCGAAGGTCATCAATGTATCATTGCAGACTACGGCTACTCTCGAGACCATA
>NZ_BAAHYN010000073.1:0-627 GCF_054657535.1 Desulfosporosinus burensis | reverse complement strand
CCTGGATTGCCTTATTTATTTGGCCTCCAGGGGTTCTTTGCAATTGGCAGAATTGTATCCATTCGACAAATTGCGGGAAGTGCGGGAAGTACCAGTCCCCGCCCGAACGAGCGCGAATGCGTGAGTGAGGCGAGCAGGAACCTGCGCGTAACGGCGACTAGCAGGATGAATATTACGGTTCGACAGAGCCAGCGTTCCGGAGGTAGGTGAGCCACATCTCCGGTATAAGTGAGCCATCCCTCCGGAGACTTGAGCCACTTATTCGTTTACGTCCATGGGTGTGGAACCGCCCGAGTAACTCGCTGTCAACCCCCGTTACCCTGTGACCCCATATTAAGACTTTACATGGGGGCGGAGGATGCTACCCTAAACCAAGGGATGGGGCTTCTCAAGAGGAATACCGCCTTATGAGCCACAGCCCTCGACCCATGGAAGCATCCGACGTAGGGTCCCATGTCAAGTCGACCCCAGAGTGGCTCTCTTGCCGGAAGGGTGGCTCTGAAAATCCGGAACTGTGGCTCTCACATTCCGGAATAGTGGCTCAATTCGCTCCAGATTATTCACAGGAGACGTTACGCCGAGTAGAACATGGTCTAAAAGGAATTCGACAATATTCGGGAAGTACCA
>NZ_BAAHYN010000072.1:0-630 GCF_054657535.1 Desulfosporosinus burensis | reverse complement strand
AATTCGAGGCTACCGCAGCTGTAGCACCTGTCAAAAATCCCGCCTCAGGTCCTCAGGTAAAGACTTCTCGTATATAATTGTTTAAACCATTAATACTTTTTTGTGTGTTGGCATTCTCACTAATTTGCCAGTCCTTATCTCCCAGATAGTCGGAAAACATTCCAATGGTCGCTCCAATTAGCGCATCCATTTCACGGGTGCTTTTCCTTTTTTGACGGTAAAGTATATATGCTTTGGCTGTTTTGGCATGTCCGTTTTCTATGAGGAATTTTTCGACGAGATCTTGGATCGATTCTACATCCGGTTGCTTGTCCCTAAAATTTCTTTGTATTACATCTACAACCTGTCTGCCTATTTCCTCAGCACGCTCATAGTCCGATCCTCCACAAGCTGTGGCCGCTTTAAAAATTGCATGCACTATTTTCTCTTGATTGAAAGTCTCAATTCTTCCATTTCTTTTAATAATTCCTGTTATCATCGGTTAAATAACCTCCAATTTTATTAATTTTATCAATTTTTCCGATTAAAAAAGCCCCTCGACGATGAGCGCCAAGAGGCTGTGTATATCCCTGAATACAACACTAACTTATGGAACCCCCCTATCGCTCGTAGAGTTATTGGTTCATCAAC
>NZ_BAAHYN010000071.1:0-634 GCF_054657535.1 Desulfosporosinus burensis | reverse complement strand
CTTAAAGGACTTAAAGTCTGGCGAGAGATCATTAGAGTCGAAAGACTCATGCCGAGGGATCGGCAACTCATTGGAATAAGCTGTTGTTTAGTTTTGAGAGACCAGATGATCGTGGTTCGATATTCGAGGTTCGTAGTTCGAATGGAAATTCGCTTCGCGAACAGGGAATTGAGAAATTCGGTTAAATGGAAACTCAACAAATTATATCGAGGTCGAAGATGTAGTAAGATCAAGATTTATTAAGCCGTAAGGCGAAATTAATCGAACATCGAACCACGAACTTCGAATATCGCGGGCCTGTAGCTCAGTTGGTTAGAGCGCACGACTGATAATCGTGAGGTCGATGGTTCGAATCCATCTAGGCCCACCAATAAAGAAGTTAGAGTACAGAGGCCGGAGGTCAGAAATGACAAGCAAACCGGCAAAGGAACTGAATCTAGCATCTAATATCGGACATTTAAAATGGGGGTTTAGCTCAGCTGGGAGAGCACCTGCCTTGCAAGCAGGGGGTCAGCGGTTCGATCCCGCTAACCTCCACCAATTAAATGTGATGTTCTTTGAAAACTGCATAGAGAAATAATCTAGTAAAGTCGAAAGAATTCACTTCGAAACGCAAGTTTCAAATAAACCTAGA
>NZ_BAAHYN010000070.1:0-647 GCF_054657535.1 Desulfosporosinus burensis | reverse complement strand
CTGGCCTTCAACCATAAATTAGCGTAAAGTCGCCAATAATGGGGATTCCTCTAAAAATTTCTAGACTACACCTGGCAACCTCATTTTTTTGATGCCAAAGGAATTAAGTAATAACTGCTTATCTTTATCGATCGTCGTTAACGAATACCTTTTTTCTCCACTCGGAAGATGAATCTCTACTAAGCCAATTTTATGTAACTCCCTCAGAATTTTGCGGGCCGATTTTTGGACCTTCTTCTGTTGGGCGATGTAGTCAAGCGCCATAACCACAAAATACGACAGAACACAGATATAGATATGTCCTTTGACTCTCTCTTCCTTCCAATGATACATTGGCCGAATATCAAGGTCGTTTTTGATGATGCGAAAGGCGGTTTCTACCTTATTTAAGTTCTTGTAGATTTTGACGAGTTTGTCACCTTCATATCCTTCTTCATTCGTTTGAATGACAAAGGTACCATCCAAACGTTGATCGGAGTCTAGCTTCTCTTGGTTTACGCTGTACTCTAAAACAAATCCTGAGTGCCCTCTATTGTCATCTTTGCCTTGAACGATAAAATATTTGCCTGCTTTATTAAGCTTTAATAGAGCACCGACTTTTTTCATAATGTCATCACGTGACTTAATCTGGCTTTTCTTACCCTCAG
>NZ_BAAHYN010000069.1:0-665 GCF_054657535.1 Desulfosporosinus burensis | reverse complement strand
AGAAAGAAGAAGGGGCTACGAAATCTGTTCTTTATGATACTGATGTATGATACCGGAGCCAGAAACCAAGAGTTGCTAGATATCAGGTTAAGTGACATCCACTTCGAAGGTAAATCGCCCTACGTTGTCATTACTGGGAAAGGTGGGAAAACGCGCTTGGTGCCAGTAATGCCCAAAACCGTTGATCATTTCAGAAAGTATGTTGATGTCTTCCACCCTGAAATTTCCTTTAGCAATCATCTTTTCTACATCGAACGAAAAGGGAACCGATCTGCTATGTCGCCAGACTGCTCAGAAAAGTTTGTCAAGAAATACGGTACCGCCGCGCATAACGTCAATCCAAAAGTCCCAGAGTCACTTCATTGCCACATGTTTCGTCACTCTCGTAGCATGCACCTGTATAAAAGTGGGATGCCAATGGTTTTGCTGGCTGAATGGCTCGGGCATGCACAAATTTCATCGACATTGATCTATGCGAATGCTGATACTGAAATGAAAAAAGAGGCTATCATGAAAGCTACTTCAAAATTGAACCCGTTGCTATCCGGCGAAACTGCATATCTTGAGTGGGAAGATGATGAGGCGTTAATCAGGCAGTTATATGGGTTAAGCCAGTAAATATTATCCCGCCATTTTTGTGAAGGAAGGGCTTGATATGAGGGCTT
>NZ_BAAHYN010000068.1:0-665 GCF_054657535.1 Desulfosporosinus burensis | reverse complement strand
CTGATCAATATTTTCGGAGGAATTACCCGTTGCGATGAGGTAGCGAAGGCGATTATTCAAGTCAAAGAAACCATGGATATTCAAGTTCCGCTGGTAATTCGACTGGTCGGCACCAACGAAGAAGCCGGAATAGCTCTTCTACGTGAACAGGGCATTGAGACTTATCGGAAAATTGACGAAGCAGTGGCCAAAGTTGTCGCCTTTGTTAAAGCGAAGGGAGCGTAGGAAGCATGGCAATTATTATTAATGAAACAACCAAGATTTTAGTCCAAGGCATTACAGGAAAACAGGGGCAGTTTCATACGTCTCAAATGCTGGCCAGCGGTAGCACGGTAATCGGAGGAATTTCCCCGGGCAAGGGCGGACAATTCGTACACGGTGTGCCTATTTATGACACTGTGGAAGAAGCCATGTTGGCTGAAAAAGCCGAGGCTTCCGTTATTTTTGTACCGGCAAAACAAGTCAAAGATTGTGCTTTCGAAGCCATCGACGGTGGAATCAAAACTCTGGTGATTATTACTGAACATGTGCCTTTACATGATGCCATGGAAATTATGGCCTTTGCAGAGAGCAAACAAGTGCAAATCGTTGGACCAAACACCTTTGGTCTGATTTCACCGAGCAAATCTAAGATCGGAATTATGCCTAACAGTATTTTCATCCCC
>NZ_BAAHYN010000067.1:0-666 GCF_054657535.1 Desulfosporosinus burensis | reverse complement strand
AGGGATGAAAATACTGTTAGGCATAATTCCGATCTTGGATTTGCTCGGTGAAATCAGACCAAAGGTGTTTGGTCCAACGATTTGCACTTGTTTTCTTTCCGCAAAGGCCATAATTTCCATGGCATCGTGTAAAGGCACATGCTCCGTAATAATCACGAGGGTTTTGATTCCGCCGTCGATGGCCTCGAAAGCACAATCTTTGACTTGTTTTGCCGGTACAAAAATCACGGAAGCCTCGGCTTTTTCAGCCACCATGGCTTCTTCCACAGTGTCATAAATAGGCACACCGTGTACGACTTGTCCTCCCTTGCCAGGGGAAATTCCACCAATTAGTTTGCTACCGCTGGCCAGCATTTGAGACGTATGAAACTGCCCCTGTTTTCCGGTAATGCCTTGGACTAAAATCCTTGTTGTTTCATTGATAATAATTGCCATGCTTTCCTACGCTCCCTTCGCTTTAACAAAGGCGACAACGTTGGCCACTGCTTCGTCAATTTTCCGATAAGTCTCAATGCCCTGTTCACGTAGAAGAGCTATTCCGGCTTCTTCATTAGTGCCTACCAGTCGAATTACCAGCGGAACTTGAATATCCATGGTTTCTTTGACTTGAATAATCGCCTTCGCTACCTCATCGCAACGGGTAATTCCTCCGAAAATATTAATCAA
>NZ_BAAHYN010000066.1:0-677 GCF_054657535.1 Desulfosporosinus burensis | reverse complement strand
GTCGTAGGAACAATAATGCCCTATTTTCTTTTGCTTGGCGGAGAAATTAAATCAAAGAAGATCCTCGTTCCTTCGGCGTCGTATTTTACAACCATCGTGGTGACAGCAAGGTTAATCAACGCATTTTGCGTCATTCCAAAGGTCGAAGCCATTTTATCAAGGCCTTCTTTGATGTTCTTGGGTAGTTCAATAGACTGCCTAGGCATTTCTTTCCTCCTCATTCTGGTGCAAAGAGCGATACTTTAAACACCATAGCAACACCCATATGAACCAGTTCTGTGGTAATGCTCTATGCGAAGGGTCGATTTTAGGAGCCCTTTGTTGCAGGGAGACTACTCCGAGCACTTGGTCATATGTCCCCATTTTGCCCGTTCTCATAGGCTCATCCTTTTGCAGCCTTTAACCTAAAGGCCAGAATATCCGCCCGCGCTTCGGCTAACTTTTCCACAAAGACCCTCTTGAACCAAGCTGTTCTATTTCTTGTGGGTGGGTACTGGTAATATTTATCGCTTACCTTGCAGATGGCTTCCATCATCTCACTTTGATCGTATCCGAAATCGTCGGCCAATTGTAGTGCTTGAGGAAGAAGATCATAAAACCCTGTTTTTAAAAAGTATTCCTCTAATCCCTTCATGACAATTCCCCCTCAATCACCCGTTTGACCATGCGATCATCAA
>NZ_BAAHYN010000065.1:0-681 GCF_054657535.1 Desulfosporosinus burensis | reverse complement strand
ATATCTTGTGATTTTTGACGTAATCATCATGCCATTCACTATGTCATAGATACCTGAGGCTTTGGCACGTGCGAGTTTTACCGTCTTGCCTTCACCATAACCGAAGGCATCTCTCAACCGTTCCGAATTGTTAAGTTCCAAGATTGATGCATCAATGGCGGAGAGTCGGTAACCGTTAAATGTTTTAAAATCGTCATCTCCGTAGTACCAGGATATTATGGAGTCCGCCATTTTTATAAAGGCGGTGGGTGATATTTTTTGTCTCGCTTCGGAATATCCTTGCTTAGTTATACTGCATTCAGCTCCTTTAATGGTTTCGAAGAACGAATCGAGTTCAATCTGAAGAGTTTTTTTCACAAAGTTCAGTTGAAACATGATGAGGTCTTTGAAGTCCATCTTGCAATTGGCAGCACGCGTAAAATAGGTTGATTTCATACGCGATTCGCACATAAATACAATATCATTAATTAGCTGTTCTGTAAGCAGTAGCCCTTCTAAAAAGGTTTTTTTCACAAAAACATCACCATTCCTCATCGGATATACCAATAAATGGTATTCAAATTGATTATGGTGACGATTTTCGAAAGTCAAGTGATTTATGGTATTTTTCGAGTTATATTATATATTTTATTGCTCACTTTGACGGGAAATGAACAACTTACATTTTATGTAAGGATAGCT
>NZ_BAAHYN010000064.1:0-694 GCF_054657535.1 Desulfosporosinus burensis | reverse complement strand
CTTCATTATTATAAACTGGTTGGAGTTGGCCTTATTTGTATCTATCTTATTCATGAAGCAAAGAGGGATTTGAAAAGCCAGTCGCGGGTGATTAAGGTATTGTGGGGAGCGAATTTGGTGTATAGTTTAATTGCTGTTTCTAACATGGTCGCTTACTTTATTCCAGAAGTATCATTTTGCACTTAGGTAAATTGGTCACCAGATCATTGGAAAATGGTGGACACTGTTAGAGAGTTATTAACTGGTTCCGAACTGTAATCTCAGTCGGGATTAGTTAATGCTTTTGTTTTAGGCCTTATTGCGAACAGCGTAATACCATTATATGGTGAATGTATTTACTTTACACAGAACATATGTTTGCATATAATTAATACAAACGTTCTGAGCAAGGGTGAAGTATATGAGCCAACGAATTATATTTCATATCGATGTGAATTCTGCGTATTTGTCATGGGAGGCGGTTCACAGGCTTCAGCATGGTGACCCATTAGACCTAAGAACTGTACCCTCTGTGGTTGGTGGTGATCCAGTGACTCGACATGGAATCGTTTTGACGAAATCAATTCCTGCTAAAAAATATAATATACAAACAGGCGAGAGTATTTTCAGCGCATGTGCGAAATGCCCTGACCTGATTATCGTCCGACCCAACTATTCTTTATATATGCAATGCTCGAAAGCGTTTGGTGATATT
>NZ_BAAHYN010000063.1:0-704 GCF_054657535.1 Desulfosporosinus burensis | reverse complement strand
TGTAATTTGTGGACGATTGATGATCTTTTGGGCTGGTTTTAGTAAGTCTTTCGCTAAATCTACGACAACCGCGGACGGGTTCGCAAACTGGTTTTTCAATTTCCATTGAATAATCTCGGCAAAGGTCGAATTCGTCAGTAAGTCTGCATTATTACAAAAACAATAGACGAGATCCGGAATAATCGTTTCATTGATATATTTAAGAGCAAGAGGACTTCTAGGCCCGCCCCACTCCTCTAATAAAACGGCTGCTAGGCTTTCCGTTAAGCCGGTTAAATCCTGCTTAGTCCAGTCAAAATTCATTAATTCCGCCACCGCTCATCACCTTCCCAGCGTCCATTCCCATCTGCCACCCTAATTCCAACGCGTTAATGTTTCGTTCCGCCGTTCCTTTAGGAGCCCTTTGCTGGACAGCCTGCCTAACCTTCTCTAAAGGAATTTTGCCGCTTAAGGAAGCCACCACTCCCAAAGCCACGACATTGGCGCTTTGTTCGGAACCAAATTGAGTGCGGGCAGCTTTCGTGATCGGCAACGAATAAAAGTTTCTACTCCGTGGCTTAACTTCTGTAACCTGGGAATTATCCACAATCAGGACTGCCTCTTCATTCAGATGCAGTCCATACTTTTTATAGGCTTCTTGACTAAGGGTTAAGACAAAATCCGGTCTTTCAACTTTAGGGTAATCAATCGCTTCGTCTCCGATG
>NZ_BAAHYN010000062.1:0-707 GCF_054657535.1 Desulfosporosinus burensis | reverse complement strand
TAAGTCCTTCGGTAATATGTCAAGACCCTAAGCGAGTCAATTTTTCAACAAATTAATAATTAGTGGTTAAAAAAGGCAATAAGAAACCATCTCATTCCCAAAATGATATGGGAAAAAGTTACAAAAATGGGATCTTAATTATCTTGTTCATGCTTAGTTTGCATTCCCCCTATTGCCATGTGGCATATAGATTTGGTTGCTGCGTAGCAGAGCATCAACCATACGGACGAGTTTACGTGCAGTAAGCACGAGAGCACGGCGATGATGGTGAGTCTTACTTTCCGAGAATTTACGTTGGTAGAAGGCTTTATACTCTGGTTCCTTTTGGCGTACTAAGTTAGCAGCCTGGACGATATAACTGCGCAAGTAGGTGTTGCCGGTTCGGGTTAAGGGTGTGTCATCGGCTGTAAAATTACCTGACTGGTGAGAACGCCAGGTTAACCCAATAAACTTTGCTAAGGCTCCTTCATTCGGAAAACGACGGATGTCTCCAATCTCAGCAATAATACCCGCTGAAAGCACAGGGCCAATACCGGGAATGGTAATGAGCGTATTAGGAAAATGCCTGATTTCTGCTTCGATCGCCTTATCGATTTTCTTTACCTGCTTCTCTAAAGCGTGGATGGTTTCGATGCTCGTGGCTAGGATAAGGTTAATGGGTTGCAATAGGCTTCCATGTAGTCGATGGGCCTTGCGGGCGGCTTCCT
>NZ_BAAHYN010000061.1:0-732 GCF_054657535.1 Desulfosporosinus burensis | reverse complement strand
CCGCTTTTCGAGGTTTGCTTTTAAATTCATGGTTGCTCCCACAAGCCCTCCTGGGAAAAACTTAACGATTAAGATCAACAGAGCTCCAAAGACAACCATCCGATATTCCTGCATAAACTGGAGGCTTTCCGTGAGTCCTGTGGCTAAAAGGGTTCCCACTAGGGGACCGGCGATGGTCGCTTGACCTCCTATTAATAAAAATAACAAAAATTCAAAAGTTAGATGGGGGTTACTAATATCCGGACCTAAAAACCGGATATATCCTGCAAACAACGCCCCCGCTATACCCGTGAAAAAGGCAGCGATGCCAAAGGCTAGGAGCTTGTTAAGCATAACATTGATCCCCAGAGTGGCCGCTAATTCTTCACTGTTACGGATCGATTTGAAGGTTCGGCCTACGAGGGATGAGGCGATCCGACTCATGACAAAAATGGTTAGAATCAAGAAGACAAGAACTAGGTAATACTGAGATTCCAGCGATATGAAGTCAATGGGCCCAATGCTGGTAGGCCTAGGTATTCCAATTAGGCCCCTGACTCCTCCGGTTAAATCATCCCATTTCTCAATGACTAAGTTGATGATCACGCCGATGCACAGGGTGAGAATGACAAAATAGTGCCCTCGGGTGCGAAAGGAGATTAATCCGACCAGCAAGGCGATTAGGGTAGTTACCACGGCGGCTATTGGCAGGCATAACCAAAACGATAAGTGGAGCTTTAGACCGAGTAGACC
>NZ_BAAHYN010000060.1:0-735 GCF_054657535.1 Desulfosporosinus burensis | reverse complement strand
TATCGGAGACGAAGCGATTGATTACCCTAAAGTTGAAAGACCGGATTTTGTCTTAACCCTTAGTCAAGAAGCCTATAAAAAGTATGGACTGCATCTGAGTGAAGAGGCAGTCTTGATTGTCGATAATTCCCAGGTTACAGAAGTTAAGCCGCGCAGTAACAATTTTTATTCGTTGCCAATCACGAAAACTGCCCGTACGCAATTTGGTTCCGAACAAAGCGCTAATGTCGTGGCTTTGGGAGTTGTGGCTTCATTAAGTGGGGAAATTCCTTGGGAGAATGTTTTGCAGGCTGTCCGGCAACGGGCTCCTAAAGGAACGGCGGAACGAAACATCAAAGCTCTAGAATTAGGGTGGCAAATGGGACTGGAAGCTGGAGTAAAGCAAGAAACTAGACATTGTCAAAACGAAGGTGATGAGCAGTGGCGGAATTAATGAATTGGGACTGGACCAAGCAGGATTTAACCAGCTTAACGGAAAGCCTAGCGGCCGTTTTATTAGAGGAGTGGGGCGGGCCTAGAAGTCCTCTTGCTCTTAAATATATCAATGAAACGATTATTCCGGATCTGGTCTATTGTTTTTGTAATAATGCAGACTTACTGACGAATTCGACCTTTGCTGAGATTATTCAATGGAAATTAAAAAACCAGTTTGCTAACCCTTCCGCGGTCGTCGTGGATTTAGCTAAAGACTTACTAAAACCAGCCCAAAAGATCATCAATCGTCCACAAATTACG
>NZ_BAAHYN010000059.1:0-741 GCF_054657535.1 Desulfosporosinus burensis | reverse complement strand
AATCACAACCACCCGCTCAGCGGGTGGTTTGCTCTAGCCCTATAAGGGCTGGGTACAGGCTGAGCCTAAAGGCTCGCTGAAAGTTTCGCCAACCGCACCCTGTCCCGAACTACCCCTAAAGGGGTTGCGGGGCTATTTTTTCTTGTTCTTTTCTACTGGCTCACCCGTAAACGGGTCAACAAACTCTTTGATAGTTAGCTGATCTGCCGCGATATCCTCTTGTAATTGTTTACGGATATATTGTTCTATTGCCTTTTTGTTCCTCCCTACTGTATCTACATAATAGCCTCTGCACCAGAAATGCCTATTCCCATACTTGTACTTTAAGTTCGCATGCCTATCGAAGATCATCAACGAACTTTTTCCTTTGAGGTATCCCATAAAACTTGATACACTTAGTTTCGGAGGAATAGACACTAACATATGAATGTGGTCTGGACATGCGTTTGCTTCTATGATTTCTACTTTCTTGTAATCACACAATGTCCTTATTATCTTTCCTATATCCCCTTTGATTTTTCCATAGATTATTTGCCTACGATATTTTGGGGCAAACACTATGTGATATTTACAGTTCCACTGCGTATGTGCTAAACTTTCTGTATCCATTGGGATCTACCTCCTTTGTCTTAGTGCGGCTGACGAAACCGGCACTATTTTAACAAAGGTAGGTAGTTTTTTCTACTCATAGCTAAAGCTTTTTGGAACCACCTGCATAGCAGGTGGTTTTCGTTTAGACAA
>NZ_BAAHYN010000058.1:0-742 GCF_054657535.1 Desulfosporosinus burensis | reverse complement strand
AGGAAAAGATGACCTCCGAAGACGATCTTCGAAGGCCTTTTCCAACCCGAGCAACAGCTCTTGTGACAAGATGGAGGACCGAAGGGACATTTTCCTCCGCAGAGGACAAATGTTTCTTCTGGCCAGCGCCGAGCGTCGTAACCCTCCCCCGAGGTTTATTAGTACGTTGTTGACATGTAAACAACGTAAGAAGCCCGTTTTAATGCGGCTTCTCATTTCTTTAGTATAGATAACGGACGGAGGGCTTCCCTCGAGCACTATATTTTACGACCTGGCACATCCGCACTGTCAGGCACCAGCTTCCCTCATTATTCTTTCTTCTCTGGCTGTTCTAAATCCTTACATGACTTCAACAGAATAAATTCCCTGTCCGTGCTATGTATGTACATTTCCTCCGTTTGACGCTGTATCTGCTGGATTTCTTCAATGATATCCGTCATTTTATTAAATAGGATACTATACATTTCTTTATAATCTACCAGTGTTCATCACCCCGATATTTTTCAATTCACCATTCGAGATAATTTTAGCGATATTCTCGCTAGAAGTCAATAGCGAATAATTCGCTATACTATAATTATCTTGAGGTGATTTCAGGTGTATGAAAGAATAAGACATTTGAGGGAAGACAAGGATCTGACTCAGACACAGGTTGCAGCGTATCTCAATTGCAGCCAAAGGATATACAGCAATTACGAACGAGGCGAGGTGGATTTACCAACCGGAATTTTAATAAAACTGG
>NZ_BAAHYN010000057.1:0-834 GCF_054657535.1 Desulfosporosinus burensis | reverse complement strand
CACAGGCAAAATGTACGATAAACAACCAATCATCTTGTATGAATACCAGCGAACCAGAAAGGCAGACCATCCCCGAACGTTCTTAAAGGATTACTCTGGGGTGCTCGTGACAGACGGATATCAGGTTTATCACACGCTGGAAAGTGAACGTGAAAATCTGACGGTTGCAGGTTGCTGGAGTCATGCTCGAAGGCGCTTTGCAGAAGTTGTGAAAGCCCAAGGCGAAGAAAAAGCCAAAGGCACCCTAGCCTATGAGGCTTTAAAGCAGATAGCTGCCATCTATAAACTTGACAATGACCTTTCAGAGTGCTCAAATGAGGAGCGCGTACGGCAAAGGCATCTCATCGTGAAGCCTCAGGTGGAGGCCTTCTTTGCATGGACAAAATCACAGGTTAATGAAGTCCCTGAAAAATCTGAAACGGGCAAAGGTCTTTTATACTGCCTTAATCAAGAGCGCTATTTAAAAGTATTTCTTGATCATGGGGATGTACCACTTGATAACAATGCTACGGAATCGGTGATAAGAGGCTTTTGCATTGGAAAACATAACTGGCACTTAATTGACACGATCAATGGTGCTAAAGCGAGTGCCATCGCTTACAGCATTGCTGAGACTGCTAAGGCCAATAATCTTAAGCCGTATCAGTACTTCAAACATCTACTGAGTGAGATCCCAAAGCATGAAGATGATACAAACTTATCTTTTCTTGAAGATTTGTTGCCTTGGTCAGGTAAGCTACCGGAGGAATGTAAAAAACAGACTAATCTATAATTCACAACGGACCGTCATTTGACGGTTTTTGTTTACTCTATGACGCACTATTTACCGTTTAC
>NZ_BAAHYN010000056.1:0-885 GCF_054657535.1 Desulfosporosinus burensis | reverse complement strand
GGAAAGTATTCTGACAATTCTAGCAAGGGGTTTTTCGAAACGGTGAATCATTTTGTGTTTTGATGCGATTTTTGTGAAATACAGGTGGTGAATAATAACGATAGGTAAGACTTTGATATTATCTCCGCCTTTTCCCCCGTCCCACACCGTGCATGATGGTTTCCCATCACACGGCGTTCAATCACAATTAGTATTTATTCTAATTTGCACATTTTACAACTCGAAAGATTTTTGCTTAACAGACTTCTATGGCAAGGTTTTTTAATTTTATCAATTTCTTAACTTGTTGTTTATCAAGCAGTAAAGCGGCAGAAGTGAGTTTGATTTTGCTTTCGTCTGGTTCATGTATAAGTCTATGGATTGCCTTTGTTACAAAGATAAGGTTTTTATACTCATCCCCACCACCCATAATTAATGGCTTTTTGTGATGGCAACACATATTCTCAATTTCAAGAATTGTTCCTGAGACAGCACACTTATCTTTTTGAGCAGCATACAGCGATAATCTGTTGTCATTATATTCGATGCTTTGCCCTTTTTCAGGATTTCGCATTAAATACATGAGCATATCTATGTCGACACATTCAAGTTGTTTGTGAATTCCAGCCCTACCTATTTCAGTATATTTATTGATAACTTTTTTCTTATACAGCGCTACTTTATGCCGTACATAGGCTAGGGGAACTATGGCTGTGTCATAGATATATCGCAGTTCTTTACTCTTTCCGTACCGTTCTTTAATATAGTTCGGTGGGTCTTTTCCTGCTCGCTTTATCCCATTCTTTAACCTTGCTTTAAGACTCTTTTTGACTCCAAAGGCAATTTGGTTGAAATCCAGATTTACAAGGGTTGCTATTGCATAATAGTTGTGTACTCCAATTACGT
>NZ_BAAHYN010000055.1:0-925 GCF_054657535.1 Desulfosporosinus burensis | reverse complement strand
CATTTTTACATAATATAACTTTAGGGGATAACGGGATCGTAGGTTAAATCATTGAGCCAATCCGTCTCTTCATTCATAATCTGATGCTCTGTCATTTTGTAAATACGATCATAGTTGATTCTCCGAGAACCGTTTCCCCATTTTCGCCGAAGCTTTTCTAGAAACGAATCATAGCTTTCAAATAAACAAGAGATAACGCTTCTTTGCAAATTCAGTAAGTCTCTTTTATCCTCGATTTCAAGTTTTAGAAGAACGAGTGCGCAATAAGTCATGAGTGCTAAAAGTAACTGGTTAATAACTGATGTCTCACTTGTGCCGTAAAAATGTTTGATCTGAGCGTGTTGTTTCAGCCACTTAAAGAACAGCTCTATTTGCCAGCGATACCGGTAAATCTCACCAAATTCCTCGGCACTTCGATTAAAGTCATTCGTGACGATGGAAAAGGGTTCGTTGACCGAATCATCAATGGTAATGACACGAAGTTTATGCTTCATTTTTCGGCTGTTCGTTCCAAGAATAACATCAACGTCTTCTTCAATTGGACCATCTTCTTCAACGTTTCGTTGTCCAAGAAACTCAACCACAGCATTCTCTTTAAGGCGAGTTACAAATCGAATACCCTTTTCACAGTAGTCATCAAATAGTTTGTAATCCACGTAACCCCGGTCAAAAATATTAAGGGCGTCAGTATCTTTGACAATCAGTTCATCCAGTTTCTTCTTGTCTGCCGTCTTTGCCGGAGTAATAATCACTGCGTCAGGGACAGCCATTCCGTCGAAACTTAGTCGCAGATGCATTTTGATTCCGGCCTTGGTTTTTCTAAACACAGCCCAAGGATACTTAGAAAGGCACAAGCTTATCGTAGATGCATCAATCATGAACAGGTTTCCAAGGCGTTGCTGGATCAGTCCGAACCCTTTTTTCT
>NZ_BAAHYN010000053.1:0-933 GCF_054657535.1 Desulfosporosinus burensis | reverse complement strand
GCATCTGGCTGCTCAAGTATAGTTTTCAACGCAGATTCACTGAAGAACTTAATGACGGCGGTCTTTGCCACCTTTTTCTGAGGGATAGTGCATAAATCATTAACGCATGCCTGAACACTAACATCCCTGACACCGGCATATTTAACGAAAGACCGGATACATGCAAGGCGATGGTTGCGTGTGGAAACACTGCAATGCCTTTCCTTTTCAAGATACTCCAGATAGCTCTCAACTGTCTCCCTGGAAAGATATTCGAAACTGAGTTTTCCCAGAGCGAAACCGTTTCTGTCGCAAATATAGCTCAACAATTGATTGAGACATTCACGGTACGACTTAATAGTATTGACGCTCACAGCCCTTTGATCTGGGAGATATACCGTCAGAAAGTCCCGTACTAATTTGAAGAAGCGGGTGCTTTTCTCATTCATCTTCGAACACCTCCGGGATCAAATCCGAGAAATGGCTCCAGTCGATAGCCGATGAACGAATGAGGTTTTCCGGTAAGAGGTGGATGTAGTATGCCGTATCCGAAAAATGAGTATGGCCCATAAATGCGCTTAGATAAGGGAGTTTTGCGAAAAGATCAGCACCTTCGTCCAACCATTTCATCATCATCGTCGTTGCATACCGATGCCTGAGATCATAAACAACGGCGGAAGCCTCATTACTGGTTGCGCGGGCTTTGTGCCAAATCATTCGAAACTGTCCGGAAAGCCAGCGCCGATTGTATGGCAAGCCGTTCGGAGATGGGAAAAAGTATGTGTTACCAGTGAAAATGTCGGCATTGGAAGTATGATAATCCTTGCACATCTGCAACACATCATCGGACATGGCGACATAACGCTCTTTGTGAGATTTGTTTTTTCGGACAAGCAAGATGCCTTTGTCGAAATCTATGTCGCAGCTTTGCAGTTCCCGTCCCTCGTTCGGACG
>NZ_BAAHYN010000052.1:0-934 GCF_054657535.1 Desulfosporosinus burensis | reverse complement strand
GGTGTTATCCCGATATCGGGATAACAGAACCGTACGTGCCCTATTAAGGCATACGGCTCTTCATGTTGCATTACTTAGCTCTCTAAGCATAGAACAAACTATCGCATGTATTATTATCAGCTCTCTTGTCTGTAACACTTGCCATTAGCTTGACTTTGCAACATGCTAACCCCTTCCCTCCACCTACTTTCACAGGTTTCTACGGTACTATGAGTTAGTCGGACTTCCTACAATGCGTTTGCTCGTCTTGCTCGTTCCCTCACTTGACTTTGCATACTGGTTTCCCAGACACTATAGGACCTCAACTGTTCTATTAACATCGCTATCGCCAAACTCGCCAAGCCCTCAGACCTCGGAAGAGTTCTATAAGTCTCACCATGACGACTTAAAGAATGTTGTCTGCTACCGTATAGACGGCATCGACCTCTTCATTTAGATAATAATTTCGCGGCTCAATAGCTTCACTTGCGTTTCGGCTCGTTTGTTCCCCGCCCTACGCTTAAACCTAATGTTACCACTTCGGCTCCAAGGACTAGGTACAGGCTACTGGTTAGGTATTACCTGATAGGATTCTCCTACTCTATGTTAATAACTTACTAGTGAAAGCAGAATTGCTTCCACTTTCAAGAGGAAACAGCATTTGCACACTGCTTCGCAGTTCGCGCCTAGTCCTATTATATCATAGCAACTCATAATAAATATTAGTTCATAAACACGCCTTTTCTTATTGGATGAAAGTCATTCACCAAAAGTTGTTCATCCTCACTCCTGCAGTGTGGATCCGAATGGGTGGAACCCCGTGACCCAGATGTTCACAATCTTTTCAGTATTACAAAACACAGATAAGCTACCTCATATAGAGGTAGCTTATCGCTTGTTACCTGGCGATAACCTACTTTCCCAGGGGCTATGCCCCAAGTATCATCGGCCCTGG
>NZ_BAAHYN010000051.1:0-995 GCF_054657535.1 Desulfosporosinus burensis | reverse complement strand
GTACTTCCCGCAATTTGTCGAATGGATACAATTCTGCCAATTGCAAAGAACCCCTGGAGGCCAAATAAATAAGGCAATCCAGGGGTTCGTGAATATTCCACAATGCTATTGAGTTACATTGCACGGCACGTCCCTCTGTCCTGTTGGAATTGTGTTGACGTAACCTAAAGAGTAGTCATAGATCGTAGCCTATAGTATAATATTTACAGGAAGGTAGGTGAGTAACTTGCCCAAAAATGAAGCAAGCTCAGAACGGGTAAAACTGGATGAAATACTGAAATCCCTGTTCACAGTATCTAGCAAAGTACTGATAAACATGTTAAACAGCCTATTCAAAGAAAACTATGCAGCAGAAGCAACCGAGGTGAGTTTCGCTAGCAATGAATTCGTTGACGATGCTTATAATATACTAAGAGGAGACCTGTTTCTGAAACTCAGCGATGCTGACAACAAATCTGATCATTATCACATAGAGATACAGACCCTAAACGATGACAGCATGGTTATCAGAATGCTAGAATACGGAATCAGCAAAGCCAAAGAAATAGCCAAATATGAAGGAGACCAGGAAGAAACGGTATTCTATATACCCAAACAATTGGTCATCTTCATAGAACAAAATCCGAGCATCAAAGACGAATTAAGACTAAGACTAATATTTCCTGACGGACAGGAAGTAAAATACCGAGTACCGGTAATGAAATACTGGGAATACAGTAAAGAGAAGATCATAGAACAAAAGCTCTACCCACTATTGCCATTGCAGGTATTTAAATTGCGCTATCAGATGGAAAAAATAAAAAATAGAAAGAACCATACAGAACAAGAACTCCGAGAAATAATCAAGGAAGCCCAACAGATAGTGGAAAACATATCCAATGAAGCGGCCAGACTGTTTAAAGCTGAGGAAATAGACGGAGAAGACCTGCACAAAATACTCTTAGCTAATGAAGAACTCTTCAGATACTTAAACAGTAGATATGTAAAGGATGAAA
>NZ_BAAHYN010000050.1:0-1064 GCF_054657535.1 Desulfosporosinus burensis | reverse complement strand
ATCTTGGGTCAGACCCCGAGGGAGCGACCGGATGGGAGGGCTTCCCTCAATCAGTTTGATAGTTCTGCTTTGAGCTTCTGCACGGTTTCTAGGGGCAGATCGGTTATCTCAGCAATGTCTTCTAATGACAATCCTTTTTTTACTGCGTTTCGGGCTGCCTCCAACTTACCTTCTGCCTTACCTTCTACCTTGCCTTCTGCCTTACCTTCTTCTCTTATCCATTCTTCAATCTGGGTCATGCTTAACACCTCCAGTAATTTTTTCTTATATTCTTCGGGTAAGAATTTGTCAGTAATGGCTATGATGGATCCTATGACAAAGTCGGTTAATTTGGAATTGGCTGATTTGGCCAATTGAGCAGCTTTAATGGTCATCTCCGCTTCGGGTTGTTGACTCTTCATTAATGGCAGAAGTATCAGTTTCAATAGATCTACTTCTTCTAATTCCAGCCCTTGCCCAAGAAGGGTCTTTATCCTATAATATTCTGCATCACCGTCCATGCCCTTGAGAAAGACGTTGGTTACTCTGTAGCATAGCGATCCTTTTTCCAGTAGTTCGGAAGCACTTTCGATTCGACCTGAATATATTACGGCGGTGTTGACATCCATGTTGTGTCTCTCAACAAGTCTAGCTCCGTAGTAGGCAACCCGCCTCAGGAGGTCCTCAGGGACTGTGGTCTGGAATTCCAAGTGGAGCAGGGTATCATCTTCTAAGAGGAAAACAAAATCTACTCTCTTCTCTTTGGCCTCGACTACAGGTAAGACTGTGGACATGATGTCCACGATCTTCGCAGTCTTAAGCCCGAACACCTCTAGAGTCTTGTCCTTGAACATCGCTGCAGTGGCCTTCATGATAATATCGTTATTATGACCGCTGATCTCCGTTTCCAAATGACTATCACCTACCCCTTTGTAAATATTATACTATATCCTGCGCTGTTGAACTACAGGTTAAGTATTTTATTCAGAAACACATATACAATGTAAGAATATTGACTCTCTTTCTGTGAATGTAACACAACTGCATTGTGTTACATCTGAATTGTCAGAATCGTTTCCCACGAG
>NZ_BAAHYN010000049.1:0-1092 GCF_054657535.1 Desulfosporosinus burensis | reverse complement strand
GACACATAGGCCCCGAGTCCAAAAAATCCGGCTTGGGCCAGAGAAAGCTGCCCTAAATAACCGACGATTAAGTTTAAACCATAGACTGCAATCGCATAGATAAAGCCTAGGGTCACGACAGTTAGATAATATCGATTGGGACTTATAAAGGGAAACGCGATGGCGACGGCTAAGAGCACGCCATAGGCAATGAGCTTAGTTTTTGATTTTTTCATAACGTCAAGCACTTATCTGGCCCCCTTTGCAAAAAGGCCTGAGGGTTTGATGGAAAGGATTAAGACCAGAATCGCAAAGGCCACGACATCTTTATAATTACTCGATAGATAGGTAGCGCCGAGGCTTTCCGTTAATCCCAGTATGAAACTGCCGAGCACGGCTCCCGGAATGCTGCCCATTCCCCCGATCACAATGATCACGAAGGCCTTCATAATGATCAGCGAACCCATGCCAGGATAGACTAGGAAAATCGGTCCGGCTAAGGAGGCAGCTGCTGAAGCCAAGATTGAGGCTACAGCAAACGTCAGCATCGCCACTCGGTTGACGTCAATTCCGACGAGACTGGCACCCTCCCTATTTTGGGCCATAGCCTCAATCGTCGATCCGACCATTGTATGTTTTATAAACACATAAAGGGCTATCATTAAGATGACCGCTCCCGCGATGATGATCAGTCGTTGTTCGGTCAGTCTAACTCCACCAATCACAACCACTTTGTCATAGATGGCCGGGATACTACGAAAATCAGAACCCCAGAGCACTCGGGCTGAGGCTTCAAGAAACAACATAGCGCCCACTGCGGCAATGAATTTATTGGAGCTTGGACTGTTACGCATAGGATTGAACACTATTCGCTCTAATAAAATACCAAGGACGGCTAAGACGATACCGGAAATGATGGCTGACACCCAGTAGTTGATTCCATACAGCGTCATCATGAAAAAGGTAACATACCCTCCCACCATGTATAAATGGCCATGGGCAAAGTTCGGCACCTCCATGATGCCATAAATAAGGGTGAGTCCTAACGCGACCAAGCAATAAATGCTTCCTAATGTGAATCCGTTGACAGTTTGCTGAATCAATAAATCCATA
>NZ_BAAHYN010000048.1:0-1128 GCF_054657535.1 Desulfosporosinus burensis | reverse complement strand
GGGTGAATATTTCGTTCTGTGAGAGCCATTGTGTCGGCGAAATAGAGCCATGATCACGGAAAAATAGAGCCACCTTCACGGAGTAGAGAGCCACCAATTGTTTTCGACTCTATAATGGATTTATGCACATTAAAATGTGTAAATTTATTATGGAGGACGATAATCATGGTGAATTATCGCGAAATTCTACGATTGCGAAGCTTAGATTACACTCAGCGCCAAGTAGCTGTCAGTGTCAAATGCTCTCGCAATACCGTCAGCGAAGTCTATCGACTAGCCGATGAGAAAGGCCTATCATGGCCACTGCCTTCTGAATGGTCAAATACGGATTTGCAGCATCTCCTTTACCCCGGGAAGACATCGGGAACCGAAAGAAAAATGCCCGTCTTGCCTATTTGCACAAGGAGTTGGCCAAATCTGGTGTGACCCTGACCTTGTTATGGAGCGAATATTGCGAGCAATGCAAGGTTGAAAAGCTGATTCCCTACCAATACACCCAGTTCTGCGACTACTACCGGTCCTATGCAATGAAAACCAAGGCCACCATGCGGATTAAACGGAAGCCGGGGGAGTTATTAGAGGTCGACTGGGCAGGCTCGGTTCTGTCTGTTAATGATGATTTGACTGGCGAAGTCATACCAGCCTACATCTTTGTTGCTTGCTTACCCTGCAGCCTTTACAGTTACGCAGAAGCCTTTCCTTCCATGGCCATGGAACATTGGATCAATGCCCATATCCGCGCCTACCAGTTTTTCGGGGGTGTTACACGCATATTGACACCCGACAATCTCAAGGCGGCTGTTATAAAGCACGGAAGAACAGAAGTGCTTTTAAACCGTGTTTATCTGGAGATGGCAGAGCACTATAACACCGCCGTGATCCCGGCGCGACCGGGTTCTCCGAAGGACAAGCCCAATGCTGAAGGCACGGTCGGAGTCATTTCTACTTGGATTATTGCAGCTCTGCGGAACGAAAAATTTTTCTCCTTCTCCGAATTGAATTCTGCCATCCAAAAGAAGCTTCTGGAATTCAACACAAAACCCTTTCAAAAAAAGAATGGAAGCCGGTTGAGTGCTTTTGAAGAAGAAGAAAAATCCTTCCTTCAGCCGTTACCTGCTTCCCCCTATG
>NZ_BAAHYN010000047.1:0-1311 GCF_054657535.1 Desulfosporosinus burensis | reverse complement strand
AACGGCCTTCTGTAATGCATGGTACATGGTGAAGGGGGGCAGTATTCCAAGTTCCAATTTTGAGAGGAGTTGCTTTGAATGGAGCAATCAAAACTCGTGGAAAGATTGGAAGGTTATCGCCGTCGAAACAATGCCGACCATTGCTATGTTAACGATGACCTTTACCGATTGTTCTACAACAAGGACTTGTACATCATTGCTTACAACTCCGTAAAGTCCAACGACGGAGCGAAGACCTCTGGCGCTGATGGCACCTCCCTGCATGGCTTCTGCGAGGAATGGATTACGGAACTTATCGCTTCCATGCGCGACGAGTCCTACCTGCCTCAGCCAAACAGAACAACGATGATACCAAAAAGCAATGGTAAAATGCGCAAACTTAGCTTTCCAAACGGAAAGGACAAGCTCGTTCAGGAGGCAGTCCGCATTATCCTGGAGTGCATCTACGAACCTACCTTCTCAAACCTTTCTCACGGCTTCCGGCCAAAACGGTCTACACAAAGCGCCATAGCTGAGGTGGAGACGTGGAGAGGTTCAATTTGGTTTATTGAGGGGGACATATCCGCCTGCTTTGATGAAATCGACCATCGCACACTTGAAACGATACTTCGTGAGCGTATTAACGACGAACGTTTCATCCGGCTTATCAATAAGATACTCAAGGCCGGTTACTTCGACATGCGGCACATTTACCACGGAACCAAAACCGGAAACGCACAGGGTTCTTGTTGTAGCCCCATACTCTGCAACATCTATCTCGATAAACTGGACAGATTCATGGAAAACATTATCGAGGTGGACACCACAGGTGATTACCGCAAGCAAAATCCTGACTACGCCAAAGCAAGATACCTTTACAAAAAGGCGATCAGCAACGGCAGCGACCCAAAAACCATTAAGCACCTGAAATATAAAATGGAGAACCTCCCGTCCAAGGACAGCTACGACCCCAATTTCCGCAGAGTGAAGTATGTGCGATATGCTGATGATTTTCTGATTGGCCTGATTGCTCCCAAGGCTTATGCCGTTGACTTGAAGCAGAAAATCAAGGAGTTCCTGAAAAACGAACTCTGCCTAAGGTTAAGCAACGAGAAAACCAAAATTACACATGCCGTAGATAGTGACGTGACCTTTCTCGGATATATCATTCGCAAGGGCGCTGTCAAACACGGAAAATTTCAAACCAACCCTTTTGACTCAACCATCCGTATTTACATGAATACGGATGGTATTCTGAAAAAGCTACGTGAAAACGGTATGTGTACAGGCAATGGCTATCCCAAAGGTATCACTCGCCTCTTTAGAGAATCT
>NZ_BAAHYN010000046.1:0-1360 GCF_054657535.1 Desulfosporosinus burensis | reverse complement strand
ACTTATCCCGCAAAATGCGGCATCCCGACTAATTGTCATAAGCCCTCATATCAAGCCCTTCCTTCACAAAAATGGCGGGATAATATTTCTTTCATTATGCTGTATATTGAATTCACTAAATTCAATAGGAGGCTTACATGGAAGACAATACGATTTTTGGAATCATCCAACAGACATTGGCAATCTTAGAAAAGGAAGTAGGATTAGCAAAATCTACACTTGATGTAGTCGCATCTCGTAGTTTCAAACCGATCTCCGAATTCTTCAAGGAAAAGCAGGAGGTATATTACAGTGCAGATTTGCTGAACGAGCTAGATCAACGCTATCAGGAGAATCTGAAGACAGGGGCGATTTCACGGAATGTATATAACCTCCGCACTCGAGGTACCAGAATACTGCGAGAGGTGTATGAGACAGGCAATTTCGTCTGGAAAGGACCAGTTAGCAAAAGTATCCCCGTTTTACCGGAAAGCTTTGAGCATATTATCAACGGTCTCGCCGATGCAGTCCGCATGGAGATGCGAAGCCGCGATACGCTGTACATAGTTAGGCGTTTTCTGTTGCTGCTTGCCAGTTTTGACATCAACAACATTTCTCAAATTGAGTCAGAGCATGTACAGATGTTTCTGAGCGATGTTTCCCAGTCACGCGCAAAAAGCATGGATGATGTTGTCGGCGCTCTTCGCAAATTAAATCGATATCTTACTGGATCGGGACTATCCGGTCTTCCATACGCAGGCTTACTTATGGCACCGAGAGCAAGAGAAGGAAAAATATATCCGTGTATGCCCCAAGATGATTTGGGATTAGTCATAAAGTCAATTGACCTAAGCACGGCAATCGGCAAACGCGACTATGCCATTTTGCTGTTGGCTGCAAGCAGTGGTATGCGGGCTGGGGATATAGCGAAAATCAAACGTTCAGATATTGACTGGCGAAAAAGCGAGATTCATATAGTTCAGGGGAAAACCCAAGCGCCTGTCAACCTTCCGCTGCAAAGGGGCGTTGGAACCGCCTTGGCCGACTACATTCTTAATAGTCGTCCGGAATCGAAATCCCCGGAGATATTTTTAAGAAGCCTTGCGCCTTTTCAAGGATTTAAGGATGGCGTCTCGGTAGCATGTGTCTTGCGCCGACGGATGAAGGCAGCGGGAGTATCACATACGCTTGGTGATGGAAAAACGATGCATGGCATTCGGAGGATGCTTGGCACCCAAATGACAATGGAAGGCGTGCCCATAACAACGATTGCACAGATACTTGGTCATCAAAACACTCACGCGACTAAACCGTATATTTCTCTGGATATTGAGGGCTTGCGCGAATGCGCATTGGGGTTCGACTCTGTCGGGGAGGGCTC
>NZ_BAAHYN010000045.1:0-1376 GCF_054657535.1 Desulfosporosinus burensis | reverse complement strand
CTTCTTCCTTTCTCCATGAGGAAATCAATCAATTCATCAAGCGGTCGAGCCGCAACCTCTTCTGGAGAAAAAAACTCAAGTGTCAAGGATTCAGAAGTAGCGCCGAAAGTATTACTAAAAACCGCACCTTGGGCGAGAGTGCTAAACTTCAAGAACAAGTTAGTGAGGAAATAGTTTTTCTCTCTGGAGATCATCTCAATCAGATGACAACGAAAGCGAGTGAGGCGTTGTAACGGTAAGTAGCGGAAATCGACCTGAGAGCCCTCCGGGAGCCGGCCGAAGCGTAAACGTTCGGCAATGACCCAGGCATCAATCCAATCGTTCTTCGGAAGGTCCACATAAGCCTTCTTGAAATTAGCAACTACCTTGGGGTTAAAGGAATAAATTTGGGGCTGTAAAGGTGCTAAACAATGGTCTTCCGCTAAGAACATTTGTAACGGCCAACTGTACACGGAAGTGGCCTCTAAACCAATAACCAGCCGGTCTTCTTTCTCTTTAGCGCAGGCTTCAGTGAGATATCGGGCAACTTGCTCACAACCAGGTTTATCATTCAAAACCCGTAGTTTTTTAACCGGTTCATTACCCCGCTCATCTAAGATTCGCACTTTAAAATCACTGGAACTCACATCAATACCGACAAATAAACTCAATTAAAATCACCTCACTTTCTGAGTCGAAGAATTTGTAAGATTAACGTTGGGACCAGGCACCACAACAGGTCAACAACCTCGCCGAATCAGCACTTGTCTTAAAAAGACCTTGGATCCAACCGATCTGCTACCATCGGAGGAGTTCCCTTTAAGCTGTGCAACCTTCGAGTTAAAAGTTCAAATTGTGGGCTGGCAGTCAGACTTAAAAAGAGGTCAAAGCCTCAAGGAGGAGAAGGCCTTACCAGAACGAACCTCACGGTACCATTTTGCCTGGAATCCCAACAAAATTAAATACTTTTTTGTTCTCATAGAACAATCTGAGGAATCTTTTTGGTGGAAGTGTGCGTTTGTGCCTTTAATGGGGAAAGCCATTTGTTAGTCATTAAAAAGGGTTTCCCCCCGCACCTCCTTCCTAAAATCAAGTATTCCTCATCCTGAGCCTGTGGACAGTGCCAGCCTGTGGAAAAGCACTTTAGGGTCTGTCTTAAAAGAGCTTTCCCAACAGGCTTTGGACAAGTTGAATTTGAAGTATGCTTTGGGGTTGACTTGTCCACACTGCCCACAGGCACGACGGCTGCATGGGGTATGCGTTATCCTGCGCGCATCTTGTTGATGTTGACCATACTAACTGAATTTCCAGTTTTTCTATGGTCATTTAAATACCCCACGTTCCATTAGTTTCTTGGACTCGTGGGGCAGGAACTAAATTAATTATACGAGGAGGAG
>NZ_BAAHYN010000044.1:0-1390 GCF_054657535.1 Desulfosporosinus burensis | reverse complement strand
TGTTACTGATGCCGTTTAACATCCAAAACCTGACGGCGTAAGCTGTCCGGCGGTAGACAGATAAGCTGACCAATAAGGTAAATGAATATCCGTCAGTCAGTCTGTCTGTCTCACCGCAGCGTTACCAGCGTCTTCAATTATGGCCTTGGCCAGTTATCGGGTATATGTGTAATCAATGACTATTTAG
Source organism: Desulfosporosinus burensis (assembly GCF_054657535.1). Classification (NCBI taxonomy): domain Bacteria; kingdom Bacillati; phylum Bacillota; class Clostridia; order Eubacteriales; family Desulfitobacteriaceae; genus Desulfosporosinus; species Desulfosporosinus burensis. The sequence goes on along the minus strand of NZ_BAAHYN010000044.1, from coordinate 1,203 downwards.
ATTTTGTTGGTAGCGAGATCAAATCAAAGAAAATCCTTGTTCCTTCAGCCTCATATTTTACAACCATCGTGGCGACAGCAAGACTAATAAGCGCATTTTGCGTCATCCCAAAAGCCGTAGCCATAGTATCAAGACCTTTTTTCACCTTATCAGGTAGTTCAATTGACTGTCTAGGCACCTTTTTCCCTCCTCATTTTGATGCAAGGGACGACAACTTATACATCAGAGCAACACCAATCTACATCGGTTTCCATCGTTCTATTAGTGAGCGATCAACTTTATCCGTTCTTATGTACTCGCTTTTTCCCGAAGATGATCGGTCGTTGCCTTAAAGGCCAGAATGTCTGCTCTAGACTCTTTCAGCTTCTCTTCAAAAACCAGTCTAAACCAAGCTATTCTATTTCTAGTGGGTGGATACTGATTAAACTTATCATGGACTTTACAGATCGCTTCAATCATCTCAAAATGGTCATATCCCAGGGTCCTCGCTAATTTCAAGGCCATCGGCAGGAGATCATAGAACCCTGTTTTAATGAAATAGTCTTCCAAGCCGGGTCGATTCATGACAATTCCCCCTCAATCACACGTTTTACCATCCGGTCATCAATAATCCTGTGACCGTTCTGCGAACCGTAGAGGAGGCAATGGGTGCATAACTTGTTAATGAGTCTGGCGGCACCGCTGGAGTAACGATAAATATCGTCGATCGCTTGGTCTGAAAAAATGTCGCTGGTTGCACCCGCATAAACCAAGTGCCGTTTCATATAGGCCTCTGCCTCGGCCCGATCATAGTGCGACAGTTTGCACTGCAAATCGATACGTTGACGAATCGCGGTGTAAGCCTGCAGGTGTAGACGATCCCATAGCTCGTTCTGACCGACAAGAATGAGCGCCATGGGGCTCTCTGCATCCATCTTCATATTAAGTAGAAAGCGAACTTCCTCCAACATCTCTTTATCCAGCAAATGCGCTTCGTCCACGACGACAACTGCCTGCAATCGATGAATTCCGCGCATCAATTCAATCTCCCGATGCAGTTGGCGTTTGGCATCGCCACGATAGAACTTCGACTCGTATCCAAGTTGCTCAAGCATTCCTTTGTAAAAGTGACGAGGTGTTAACTTTGAATCCGACAAGTATAAAATCCTGTACTTCGCTGGATCAAGTGTTTTCGCAAACCGGCGAATCGTCGTCGTTTTTCCT
>NZ_BAAHYN010000043.1:0-1452 GCF_054657535.1 Desulfosporosinus burensis | reverse complement strand
GTTCTTGGATATCCGAAATTTTGTATTCATAACCGTGGAGTCCCCTATAATACTCTGGGTACATATCCCCTCCACATTTCTCACAGTTAAACTGCGGAGGAACGGTTGGATCACCATCATCCATAGCATCAAAATTCCTTACGACTTCTAACGGTATTTTCTCTTGCTCATTACACTGCAAACAAATGTAATTGACAGAACTGTTCTCGATCGGCATTCTTCTCTGGTTTTGTGAATTCTTCTTTTTGTTGGGTTTTCGTTGTTTTGATACCGGTGATATTGTAAATCATCCTTTCCAGGCAAGCTCTTGCTACCTCATCACTTGCATACTTTATTGCCAATTGTCCATCTTTTAGGCAGACTTCTCCCTTGTACTCATAATAACACTGACAATGCGGACATACCATTGGATCTTTTCCTGTCTGCTCTTTTATCCGTTGCTCCCATTTTCTTCGTTTTACTATCTTTTTAACCTTTACGATCCATCGTCTTACTTCTTTTTGCCAGACTGAGATTAGTTTTTTACAACGTGCTTTGATTCTTCGGGAATACACACCATAATAACGGATTGTTTTAAATTGCTCATCCGGAATGTGTACGATTAATCGTTTTATAAACTCTTCAACTGTTAGTGTCTCCCGTTTCTCTTGTCCATCTTTTTTGTCATGATATCGATAGGTTACATATTGGCCGTCATATGCCTCGATCCGATGTAACGCTATTGCGGGTCGACGAATATAACGACCGATATATCCTAATTGAACTTTCACATTTCCCTTTTGCTTCGGAGCATAAACATAAAAGCCTTCTCCATTGGCTGAATAGGCTTTCTGTAAAAGATGTTGGATCTTCTTCTTTTCTGCAACGTTTAAATTGCTGCGAATTAGCTTCAAAACTACGGTCTGCCATTGTTTACGCAACATTGGAAAAGGTATATAGTCGTATACCTTCCACTCCCCATTTTTCTTCATTCCGCCCATGCTTACTAGCATATGAACATGAGGATTAAAGTTCATCTGAGCCCCAAACGTATGTAGCCCCGCTATGATTCCTGGCGTTATTTTAAATTTCTTCTTAAACCACTCTTGAATTATCCCGACCGCCTCATCCATAAGAGGTTTAAGTAACTGTCGATGCCTCTGAAATATTTCTCTTAATCCTTCATCTATCGTAAACACGACATGTCGATGATTTACCTGAAGAACGTCTTCTGCCATCATTCGGCTCCATTCCTCAGTTTCACCACTTGAACACGTTGTGCAAAATCTTCCTTTACAACGGTACGGAACGATCCGTAGATCATGGCAGCCTTCGCAAACTAATAGCTTAAACCCATTTTTGGGATTGCCACAATTCCGGAATTTCTCGACTTCTTTAATAACAATTGCTCTTATACGATCTCCGTACTTTTCGACAAATCTATCCCAGTGTCTCTCGTCGTCAAAAAAAATC
>NZ_BAAHYN010000042.1:0-1490 GCF_054657535.1 Desulfosporosinus burensis | reverse complement strand
TGGAGTAGTATCATTTTAGTTAAGTCAGAAAACTCGTAATTCTGGTAAGAATAGGAAAAACGAAAGAAGGTAAATCCAGATGCGAGAATACGACAAAGACTTCAAACAAGAGGCCATCAAGTTGTCTTACGAATTAGGGACGACGGCTGCCTCAGAGAAACTGGGGATTCCAGTAACAACGCTATACTCATGGAAAAATCAATCAAAACGGTATGGAGAAGTAAGTTTTGTTGGCAGCGGACATAAACGTATTGACCCAAAAACAGCTGAAACCAAAGCAATGGAAAAGAAGATTAAAGACCTTGAAGCCGCCAATGATATTCTAAAAAGGGCCTTAGGTTTTTTCGCAGAGAGCCAAAAGAAATAGCTGCACGAGAGCTTTTTCATTGGATGTGGTTTCACAAAACTAAAGAGAAAACCAAGCACAGCATAAAAACCATGTGCAGAGTATTACTGGTTAGTGAAGCCGGATATTATAAGTGGTTAAAAAGGCAGTCCAAGCCTTACAAATACGAAGAACTTTTGGCTAAGATCCTTCAAATTCGTGCGGACAACCCGGACTATGGAGCATACAGGATTTATCTCCATTTAAAACTTTATCAAGGCTATACCGGTAGCTATTATGTAATCCTTAAGCTCTGTAAAATCAACCATCTTATGCTCAAGAAGAAACATCACTGTAGAGGAATAACCAAAGCAGATCTAGCCGCTCAAGCCAGTGCCAATCTCATCAAACAAGACTTTTCTGCAGTATCACCCAATCAAAAATGGCTTGGAGATGTCACAGAAATCCCAACGGCTGACGGAAAGCTTTATTTAGCCGCCGTATTGGATTGTTTCGATGGAAGTATCGTGGGATTTAAAATGGCAAATCACATGAGAGCCGAGCTATGTGTCGAAGCCTTTACCTCGGGTGTTAAGAGGTATCAAGCCTATGGGATGGTCTTTCATTCGGACAGGGGTAGTCAATACACAAGCGGGATCTACCGTCAAGCACTCGCCCAGCATGGTGCGAAACAGAGTATGAGCAGTACTGGTAAATGTTATGACAATGCCAGAATGGAGTCCTTTTTTGCCACATTAAAGAAAGAAAGCATCTATAAATTCAGAACCGAAACAATGAGTATGGAAAAGATTAAAAGCATAGTGTTTAGATTTATAGAAACCTATTACAATCGGAAACGAATTTACACTCCAAACGGAGGTTATCCGCCCCTAGTAATGCGTTCACAGTATTATCGAGAGCGTTTACCCCAAGCGGTGTAACAGTTAAGAGGCTTCGCCTCTTGAGTTTATCGCTTTTTGGTTCTCCTAAGGATAGAAATAAAGATACCAGGGTGATTAAATATATCCCCTGGCTATCCTTAGCAGAACTCTACCGGCCGCTCGTGTTGCTCTCCAGCATTTCACTATCCTGCCTGTAGATAAGAGCCAGTTATATTATAACCATAAATTGGTACTAAAATTACGAGTTTAGGGACTAAACCAAA
>NZ_BAAHYN010000041.1:0-1526 GCF_054657535.1 Desulfosporosinus burensis | reverse complement strand
TCAACAAAGCAAACAAGTCGGGAAGCAACGCACCCTCGAAAGGAGAAAGCCATGCTGCTAAAAACCGAGGCTTTAACTAAGAACTTCGGTGGTTTAACCGCCTTAAACAAGGTGAACTTTGAGATCAAAGAGGGCGAAATCGTAGCCATTATCGGCCCAAATGGCGCCGGAAAGTCCACCTTTTTCAATCTAATCAGCGGCTATTATCCGTCTTGTTCCGGAACGATAAGTTTTATGGGCAAGGATATGACCCGAACTCCAACCCATGAGTTTGCGTGCAGGGGCATAGGGAGGACCTTTCAGACCACGAACTTATTTACGGATAGTACGGTGCTGGACAATTTAATCATTGGTTATCGCTCCAAAACTAAAATGGGAATGCTGGATGCTATTTTTAATACCTCGCGTGCTCGCCGGGATGAAGGGGCGAGTCGAGAAAAAGCGGCAGAGGTCTTAGAGTTTATTGGATTGACAGCGGTCAAGAGTCAACCCGTCGGCAACATTTCCCAAGAAGCGGCCAAACGGTTAGCCATCGGATTAGCCCTGGTGACAGAACCACGCTTACTGTTACTAGATGAACCGGCAGCAGGGGTTAATCATGGTGAAACCAACGAACTTGCTAAGTTAATTAAGAAAATCCAACAAACCGGTACAACGGTCTGTTTAATCGAACACAAAGTTCAGATGGTCATGAATTTAGCGCACAGAATTATGGTTTTGAATTACGGCAGTAAAATAGCGGAAGGGACCCCCAAAGAAATTAGCAACAACGAACGAGTTATTGAAGCATACTTAGGGGGGACTAAACATGCTTAAATTATCCGATGTCAATGTATCCTATGGGAGTTACTTAGCTCTCCAGGATGTTAACATAGAAGTCAACAAGGGAGAATTTGTAGTCTTGTTAGGAGCGAATGGAGCGGGTAAATCGACGCTTTTTCGTACGATCAGCGGATTGCAAAAACCGACGAGCGGGGTCATCGAGTTTAAGGGACAGAAAATGAATCAATTGCCTGCCTTTAAAGTGGTCGAGTTGGGGATTTCGCAATGCTTAGAAGGGCGTGCTCTGTTTTCACACATGCCAGTACGCCAAAACTTACTTTTGGGAGCGTATGTAAGGCGCCACGATAAAGAAGGAATTAAAAAGAGTCTGGCCATGGTCTACGAACTATTTCCCGTTCTAAAAGATAAAGAAAATGTATTGGCAGGTTCTCTGAGCGGAGGGCAGCAACAGATGGCAGCGATAGGAAGGGCACTCATGTCTGACCCAGAGTTGTTACTGTTAGACGAGCCCTCGATTGGTCTGGCTCCCATAGTGGTCCAGCAGGTATTTGATGCCGTGAAGATTGTTAACGAGGCTGGAAAGACAGTGCTTTTAGCGGAGCAGAATGCCCATTTGGCTTTAAAAGTATCTCACCGTGGTTATGTTCTAGAAAATGGTCGAGTTGTTATGCATGATCGCAGTGACTTACTGGCGGGCAATGAAGATGTGAAAAAGGCCTATATCGGGGTTAGTGATTAAAGGA
>NZ_BAAHYN010000040.1:0-1527 GCF_054657535.1 Desulfosporosinus burensis | reverse complement strand
GGTACGACCCCGTTGGGAAGGCTGACCGGACGGGAGGGCTTCCCTCGAGCACAAGTTTCGTTTCCATAACTGAGTATCTCCTTACTTTGTATTAAGGCTCGTATCCTCCCTTTGAATGGAGCTTACGTTTCTTTCGAAGGATTCAATTTCTGCTGACCGCTTCCCCACGTAACAGGCCTTCCCTGTTTCAAAGTACTATCAGTCAGTAAGACTTCCGGCAAACCATCAAGTCATTCTTGCTGTTATCGGCTGGTTTGACTTTATCCGCCTCCTTGCAGAAGCTCGCCGGATCTCCCTTGTTCACATGAGTCCCATTGAGTACATGCTGTAGGTACAAATCCCGGAAACATCCAAATATGCTAACCATAGCGCGTATTTGACTTCTGCCTTCCCCTTACCGCGAAAAGGTCGGCTGTTTCACATGTCGCGTGATTTCGGGATTAATTATCCTATTCACTTTATTCCGGCCTGCACTCTTCCTGTCTACGCTTTGCAGTACACATTGCTATGCACCACACAAGACTCGGTACATGACTGTTGGTTAGACTTTATCATGGTAACCATCTCAGATTACTTGTTACTCATGCGCTTTCAAGGCGCAACGCAGTGGACGCCCTGCCCTCTGATGCAAGAGCATCAGCCCCTGAGACATTACTCCCAAGTTTGGATATGGATCCCCCAGTCCGGGATCCAGTGGGACTTTAACCCACCTGATGAACGTGTTGCCACGCACGCACTACAGATGTCTCCGCCCCTGTATCACACATCTCTACTTTCGGCCTCACCTTTCTGCGGCTTGTGCTTTTTCGATTTGCATTGTCATACAGGTTCCCACGTTGCACAATGGTGCCTGTTATATGCTCATGCCACCTTCATACCGTCTGCCAAATAGCCAGCTTTTCAGGTTACCGCTATTCTTATCCCTACCCATAAGTTGATAAGTTGGTGTCAGGCACCAGGTTCCTCAGACTAAACAATAAGTTGATTAGTTGGTGTCAGGCACCGGCTCCCTGTACACTCAGTCCGCTCTGGCGGCATTCTTCGATGCGGACTCGCCAACTTTGTTACAGGGCTAAATCTCTAGTCATAAAAAACCTCCTGTCTCTATTCACTCTTTTTTACAGAGTAACAAAGTTAGGAGATTTTTTCGCTACGCTATTTAGTCCACCGCTTACAGTTTTTAGGGAAGTGTTCATTCTTATTTAACGTTTTCTGTTCACTTTATTTTACCATTCACACCAGACCCCTATGGGAGAAAATATGACCCCCGAAGACGAACTTCGAAGGCCTTTTTCGACCCGAGCAGTGGAACGGATCGGGATTAAGACAACTAGGTTGATAAAGTCTCGGTGGCGAGCAACTGATCTTCTCCAATAATGATCTGACCAGTTTCTCGAGCAGAACTTAGTTTGATAGTTCTGCTTTGAGCTTCTGCACGATTTCTAGGGGCAGATCAGTTATCTCAGCAATGTCTTCTAAAGACAATCCCTTTTTCACTGCGTTTCGAGCTGCCTCCAACTTTCCTTC
>NZ_BAAHYN010000039.1:0-1645 GCF_054657535.1 Desulfosporosinus burensis | reverse complement strand
CATGTTTATATCCATTCCTTTCGCTGCGCTCAAGGCACAAAACGTTATGAAACGTGTTGGCTTTGAGCGTTATTTTATTTATCCTATAAACGTAGGGATAGCAGTTAACTACAAACCACGGGGAGGTGAGTGGGCTACTCCAAACACGGAGTGACCGCATGTTTATATGTGTAGATTGCCTTTCCAAGCACAAATAAGTGTGACTTTGAGCACGCAGACTTATCTTTGTATAAACATTACTCGTTTATAGCTAGGCAATCAGTCAATGCTGTCTATCCCTTCAAATCTAGGAAGGGAGATTCTACTGTGGCTTTAAAAATTGTCCATCAAATTTGTTGTGGCATTGACGTCCACAAAACCTTTGTGGTTGCCTGTATTGCTACGACAAACAACAAGGGGGTTACTAGTTACAAACGCCATCGCTTTTCTACCTTTACAAAAGGCCTAAAAGAGCTGTCACAATGGCTTTGTGAAAACAACTGCAGCGAAGTTTGTATGGAGTCTACAGGAAAATACTGGATTCCAATCTTCAACATTCTTGAAGATTCTTGCAACATTACCCTCGCTCACCCGAAATACGTCAAAGCGATCCGCGGTAAAAAAACGGATAATAAAGATGCTCAGTGGATTGCCGACTTGTTCAAGCATGACCTTGTCGCAGGTAGCTTTATGCCACCACTTGCCATTAGACAGCTTAGAGACTTGATGCGCTATCGCGCTAAGCTGACCAACTTTATGTCCAGCGAAAAAAACAGACTTCAAAATTGCTTGACGGTATCCAACATTCAACTTGGCAATGTCCTTTCGGACACTTTTGGCAAGAGTTCTATGAAGATTATTGACAAGATCCTTGAGAACCCCCTGGATACCACGTTTGACTTAGAATCCCTTGTACATTGTTCTCTGTTTAAAAAACTTCCTGAACTTGAGCTTGCCGTTGATGGGTTTATCACACTCGAACAAGCGGGGAAACTTAAAATCATCAAGCGACACTATGAAGATCTCACTGAGCGCAAATCAGATCTTGAGGGAATTATCCTTTCTCTTTCCGTGCCCTACGCAGAAGAACTAAACTTGATCTTAACTGTTCCGTCCTTTAAAAACATCTTTTCTACCATTACTGTGGTTTCCGAAATAGGTGTCAATATGGACGTGTTCCCGACAGCTAAGCATTTATGCTCCTGGGCAGGGCTTACACCTACGAATAACGAAAGTGCCGGAAAGAAAAAGTCTGTTAGGATTTCAAAAGCTGGTTGTTACATCAAACCACTTTTAGTCCAATGCGCCACTGCTGTGGTAAAGAGTGAAAAGCATCCTGAAATCCGTAACCGCTACTTAAAACTCAAAAAGCGTCGTGGGCACAAACGAGCAATCATCGCAATTGCGCGCATGTTACTAACTGCGATTTATATGATTCTTAAAAAGAAAGAACCCTATAATGCTGACTTATACAAAAAATCCGATGTTCTTCCAGTAGACCGCGAAATCACGGTTGAACAAGCAATTTTGATCGCTAAAAATCAAGGATACCGAATAAAAACTACAGCCTGACTCAGTATATTAATTCAATTTTAAGTCATCTCTTGATGGCTTGTTTGCTATGCTCTCGAACTAATGTGCGTTATCCTACAAATGTTTCAGACTT
>NZ_BAAHYN010000038.1:0-1858 GCF_054657535.1 Desulfosporosinus burensis | reverse complement strand
GTAAACGGTAAATAATGAGTACCTGTCTTAAAATTACTTGTCATGTTAACCTTGAATATATGAATCTCTAAAAACTTGAGAACTTCTAACAGTTTTTCAAGTACTAGAAAAACTATAATCAAGGAGCTGTGCGTATGGACAGTAAAGTGAAATCATTAACTGCTCAGTATCGTTATGATAAGTGGGTTGCTATCATTTCAGAACACAATGCCAGTGGATTAGGCATCAGAGATTGGTGCCGGCAGAATAACGTAAAAGAAACATCTTATTATTATTGGCTTAAGAAAATCCGTCACTCTATCGTCGAATCCATTGATCAAGATGATAGAAATGGTGAGGTCTCTTTTGTTCCAATGCTATCACAACCGAAAACAAACGAATTAAGTCATGTTAAAAATGTTAAAGCTAACTCAACAGGTCAACCAGAAGTTATTATCAAACTCGGTGAAATTACCATCGAGTTTGGAAATCAAACATCGCAAGAGCTAATCTTAAATGTGCTCAGGGGCCTTAGAAATGTTTAATAGTGCCTCTGGATTTGATCAAATCTATATCGTCTGTGGTTACACCGATTTGAGAAGTGGAATAGATGGGCTAAGCGCCCTTATTCAGCAGAAGTTTCAGCTTAATCCCTTCCAAAATGTACTTTTTCTGTTTTGCGGAAGAAGAACCGATCGAATCAAGGGACTGGTATGGGAAAATGACGGTTTTCTAATGCTCTATAAACGTCTTGAGAACGGACAATTCCAGTGGCCACGTACTGAAGAAGCTGCTCGAAACATTACCTTACAACAATTTCGTTGGTTGACAGAAGGTCTCACACTTGACCCCAAGAAAAAGGTTCATCAATCTTCTCCAAAACGCGCAATTTAGCCAAAATACCTGTGGATAAAACGATTTAAAAATGTTAAATTTTAAACTTTTCCACAATTTTAAAAGCAAGCTCATTCCTTCTGTACACTGCATCTTCCGTGTGATAAAGTGAAATCATGGAGAAAAAATTGACCGAAAAACAACTAACTGACTATAGTAAGGAAACCATCGTAACCATGTACATGGCACTTCAGGAAATCACAGAATCCTTAAAGAAAACCAGTGACATGCAGCAGGAGCAGATGAATGTCCTTAACAAAAAGATCGATTTGTTACTGGAACAAGTCGCCCTGGCCAATCAACGACGTTTTGGCAGATCGAGTGAGAAGATCGTTTTAGATGGTCAAATGGAGCTTTACTTCAACGAAGCTGAAGCCATTGTTGACGCTAACGAATCGATCACTGAGCCTGAGCTAGACGAGGTTTATTCAAAACCGACTAAGCGCAAAAAGCAAAAGGGAAAACGCGAAGCAGATCTTAAAGACTTACCTATCAAGGTCCTCCATCATGAAATGAGTGAACTTGAACTAAAAGAGATCTTTGGTGACAAATGGCGTAGGCTACCAGACGAAGTTTATAAAAGACTTGCTTTTCATCCAGCGACTTTTGAAGTGGAAGAACACCACGTCGCTGTTTATTGTGGCGCAGATAATCAGACCATTGTGCGTGCGAAACGCGATAAAGATCTTCTTAGAAACAGCATCGTGACGCCGTCGCTACAGGCGGCGATCTTTAACAGCAAGTATATCAATGCACTACCGCTTTATCGATTGGAGCAAGAATTCAAGCGACATGATGTGAACATTTCTAGGCAGAACATGGCAAACTGGACGATCCAGTGCAGTGAGCGATACCTTTCTTTACTTTATGACAGAATGCATCAGGAATTACTTGAGAGTCCTGTTCTACAAGCGGATGAAACGCCCGTGAAAGTGAGTAAAGATGGCAGAGCTGCAGGAAGTAAAAGTTATATGTGGGTCTATCG
>NZ_BAAHYN010000037.1:0-2269 GCF_054657535.1 Desulfosporosinus burensis | reverse complement strand
GTCCCACAGTCGCCGGTGATGACGGCAAACAACTGACGCTCTGCTGCATATTCGAGCCTACCAAGCGTTTCTTCCAGTATGCTGGATAGGTACAATTTATCGGTGGGAATATCCCTTGAGAAGGGTGTGTGACTCAGCCCGTAGAACGATTCATACATGCTTTTCTAACTCCTTCCGAACTGTTCGGTAGGAGACGGCAGGAGCTTGCCGTTCGTTTCGTTGCTTATTCTGCTCCTCGGCTGCACGAAGTAAACGCGATTCGTCCGCTTTTTCTGGTTGCATATGATCCGGTAGCGCCGGACGTTTTCCAGACCATTCCCTGATGACTAGCTCACGAACCGTCCAAGGTGCATGACCCTCGTATTCGATGGTTAATTCCGTGATGTCAGCGGGATCGTACACGAGTTGGACCTTTCTTCCTATGAAGAGTAGCCCTACCTCATATTTTTTCCCCATAAAGCTAATGCAACCGGACTTGTCCACTTTGCGCTCTTCGCTATGGAGGAATGCATTCGTTAAGATTTCAGGTTCTACGAATCGAAGTGGTGAGCGATCGCTCCGATACGCAGTTTCGGGACTGGCCGTCTCTCCCAGTGCGGTGTGAGGCTTGTTTTGGTGGCATTCGCTAAGCCATAATTGAAACCAGGTGTTAAGTCGATCCAATGTTTTCGGTTTTTCGAGCAGGACTTCATTGAGGAAACTTTGAACCACACGATTCAGGCGTTCTACCTTCCCCTTAGATTCTGGAGAATAGGGTTTAGCAAACAACAATCGGATACCTAGTTTGGAGCAAGTCCGACCCATCCATCGAGTGCGGTACTGCTTGCCATTGTCAAAATAAACGGCTTCAGGAAGCGCATTTTGTTGGATAGACTTTCGAAAGCAGTCCTCCACAATGGCCTGATCGAGCGTTGGATAAAACTCACCGTGAAGAACGTAACGCGTTGCATCGTCAATAAACAAAACAAGATACACTTGTTTGAGGGTACCGTTCGGGCCGATCGGAAGAAAAGGTCCATATTTTATGTCGGATTGCCATAATTGATTGCGATGTCGTTTCTGGAACCTTCGAGCCGCAGCTCCGTCATTCGTATACATCCGCATGGTCCGGGAGCTATAGCCGCGTTCCATAAGCCTTTCTTGTAAAGTGCTTCGTTTGAGCTGCTTGGGTTGTGCTTTTCCTTCCCATTCTAGGATTTGAATGATTTGGCTGACACTGCGACTCGGAACTTCACGCCTCAATAGAATCGCTTGTTCCAAGAGATGGGCAGGAATTGCCTCTGTCTGTTTTTCCCCTTTTCCTTTAGGTAGAAGTCCACTGAACCCTTCTTCTCGATACTGCGCCAAATACCGACGCAGTGTACGCTCTGACAAACCTGATTGTGCACAAAGGGCAACTTTAAGTTGACGGGCCTTGGCTGGGTCCAGTCCGTCTGCTAGTAACGGTGACAAAAGTTGTACCCTCCCAGCTGCAATCTCTTCCGCTTTCTTCTGATCTTTCATTGCTAACGCCTCCATTTCGTGGGATTAGCATGATTCTATCTCAGATGAAGGTGGACATGAATGCAGAACGGGTCTGTCTCCAACGATGAGAATTTGCGATCGGTTGGACAGTTCTACTCATCCATCCGTCTGCGGTACCGACAAACTGTCCAAGAAGTTGGAGGAGTGCGGACTGTGGTCGATCGGACGAGTTCTCCACAGCAAGGTTGTAACGAATTGAGATCGACTGTAAGCAGCCATGGGCGTAGACTACCCACGTGAGAAACCAGAGTTTCCAACGTGAGATCGTTGATTCATCCACTGCAATGTCGGTGCGTGGTGGTTCGTTTAAAATACCTTCAATACTTTCCGCATCATAGCGTTTGTAAGGAACAAGCAAGTCCGGCAATTCATGGTGAATCTTGAAACATGACTCACAGCGTAGTCTGCGAATGATAAGTATTGATCTTCCTCCAGAACTTTGAAACCATACCCGATGACGACTGCCTATGACGATTAAGAGTTTCCCACAACAAGGGCAAGGTACGCTTTCCGCACTCCTAACAAAAAACGCCAGTCCTATACTTCTTCTCAACTAGCGAATAATTTGATACAATGATCATGTTGTTATTGGGAGGACGTCTCTAGTGATGCTGTTGTAGCAGTACCACATCAAAAAAGAGGCGTCTTTCTCCTTTCTTCAAGGATAACGTTATGGTCATTATATTCGTCAACTTAGGGACGGGCAAGACCGTCAGCTTTCGGACTATTTAATTCAGCGTACACA
>NZ_BAAHYN010000036.1:0-2356 GCF_054657535.1 Desulfosporosinus burensis | reverse complement strand
ATAAAATTGAGGTTGAATGTCGAACGGATGGTTTCAATCCACGCACCCGCACGGGGTGCGACTGTGTCACATATTAGCGCGGTTCGTTTGGGTCTGTTTCAATCCACGCACCCGCACGGGGTGCGACACGAGTGTCTTTGACAAAGGTAGCTACATAATGTTTCAATCCACGCACCCGCACGGGGTGCGACGCGCTTAGGGGTGCGCGTAGTGAGTCAGTCGAAGTTTCAATCCACGCACCCGCACGGGGTGCGACTTATAACTGTATCCGTCAGATTCGCGCGCAGCTGTTTCAATCCACGCACCCGCACGGGGTGCGACTAAGGCTAAGTATGACCGTGGGTATCAGTGGTGGTTTCAATCCACGCACCCGCACGGGGTGCGACATTAATGTTAATGACCTGGGTAAACTAAAGCTGGTTTCAATCCACGCACCCGCACGGGGTGCGACATGGGTGGTATACCAACATCTTATGTCAGTCTTGTTTCAATCCACGCACCCGCACGGGGTGCGACTGTGGTGTAATTAAGGGGTATGTTGACTATATTGTTTCAATCCACGCACCCGCACGGGGTGCGACGGTGGTGGAATGATTGCTGTTTCCACAGTTATAGTTTCAATCCACGCACCCGCACGGGGTGCGACTTGCGTTTGGGATGGTGAAATAAATGTTTCAAGTTTCAATCCACGCACCCGCACGGGGTGCGACATGCTATATCGAACAAAAAGGAAAGTTTTTCGGAGTTTCAATCCACGCACCCGCACGGGGTGCGACGAAACAGCTAGAGAATTCCTGACCTATGAGCTAGTTTCAATCCACGCACCCGCACGGGGTGCGACTATGTAAGAACCGAAAACGGCCATTCGTTCTGGTTTCAATCCACGCACCCGCACGGGGTGCGACGAACGTCGGTGATCGCTTGCGGCCTATGCAAGGTTTCAATCCACGCACCCGCACGGGGTGCGACAGGATTTGGATATTGCGGTGGTATAAACTTTATGTTTCAATCCACGCACCCGCACGGGGTGCGACAAGGCTCTGGCTCCTATCATGGGGGTACATGGGGTTTCAATCCACGCACCCGCACGGGGTGCGACCGACGAGGCGACGGAAGAAGAGGAAATGATGGAGGTTTCAATCCACGCACCCGCACGGGGTGCGACTGTAATGTTCCTGTAATATTCTTAATCACACAGCCGTTTCAATCCACGCACCCGCACGGGGTGCGACCGGCGTTTACGAGTTATATATGGAATCTATTATGTTTCAATCCACGCACCCGCACGGGGTGCGACCGGACGAAGACTACAAACTCTTACTCAAAGGAGAGTTTCAATCCACGCACCCGCACGGGGTGCGACTGTGATACGTGTCGAAGTCATTCGAAAGAAGTGTTTCAATCCACGCACCCGCACGGGGTGCGACGGGCCGCCCGAAAGGCCCCCCCAAACCTCCCAAGGTTTCAATCCACGCACCCGCACGGGGTGCGACAACCCTCCCTCGGCAATAACCAACAGGGATATTAGGTTTCAATCCACGCACCCGCACGGGGTGCGACGACGTCCCTCTCCAGTTCATTAAAGACTATAACCGTTTCAATCCACGCACCCGCACGGGGTGCGACCGAAGAGGACCAGGACGGCCTACAGGCTGGCGGTTTCAATCCACGCACCCGCACGGGGTGCGACAACATCGGGATAAGATCGCCGAGGCTTTAATGAGGTTTCAATCCACGCACCCGCACGGGGTGCGACGGGTCTATCATTTAGAGAATTCCCAGACCGGGAAGTTTCAATCCACGCACCCGCACGGGGTGCGACCCAGGAGCAACCTGGAGAGGAATACGGACTGGGTTTCAATCCACGCACCCGCACGGGGTGCGACGAATCCTATTAGCAAGTAGGGACCCGGATTATGTTTCAATCCACGCACCCGCACGGGGTGCGACGAAAGGCCGGGCCGTCACTCTCATGGGGGACCGGGTTTCAATCCACGCACCCGCACGGGGTGCGACCGTTGTGATCGACGAATTGACTTCCATAGTTCAAGGTTTCAATCCACGCACCCGCACGGGGTGCGACGTCTAAAACTTTAAGAAAGTAGGTAATTTTATGTTTCAATCCACGCACCCGCACGGGGTGCGACCAAGGTTCCCGATCGCGTTCCCGCCCGAGGTTAGTTTCAATCCACGCACCCGCACGGGGTGCGACATTGCACATATATTTGATGTCTACGGGGTCCCTGTTTCAATCCACGCACCCGCACGGGGTGCGACCACTGCGGAGGTCACTCTTCATTTCGAAGAAGGTGTTTCAATCCACGCACCCGCACGGGGTGCGACCCCAATGTCATCA
>NZ_BAAHYN010000035.1:0-2790 GCF_054657535.1 Desulfosporosinus burensis | reverse complement strand
CACGGCAAAACGGATCTTCGACCGACTAGTTGCAGAGAAAGACTTCTCTGGCGGTGAATCTACAATACGAGAGATCGTGGCGGAGCTCAAAGCCAAGCAGTCGAAAGTCTTCATTCCCCTATCCTATGACCCAGGTGAAGCAATCCAGGTGGACTGGGGAGAAGCCACCGTGTACCTGGCCGGTAAGAAGATTAAAGTTAATTTGTGGTGTATGCGGGAGTGTTATAGTGCCGATATGTTCTGCAAAGTATTTTATCGACAAAATGAGGAAAGCTTCCTTGAAGGACAAATCAGCGGGTTAGAGTACTTTGGTGGAGCCCCTCGCAAAGTGATCTTCGACAATGCAAAGGTCGCCGTCAAAGAAGGTTTTGGTGTCCACGCAAAAATACAGGCTCGATACGCCGCCTTGTCCGCCCATTATGCCTTCAAACCGGAATTTTGCAACATCGCTAGTGGACATGAAAAGGGTCTTGTCGAAGGGCTTGTAGGTTGGATAAGACGAAATATCCTGGTTCCTATACCAAGAGTAGAAACCATAGAAGAGTTGAGTACTGAAATACTTCGTCGGTGCTTAAACTACCGAAACCATACAATCAAAGGCAGAGAACAAACCGTCGGCATGATGGCTCAAAGCTCAAGCGCTAGGATGGCAAGACTACCGAAGTATAAGTATGATCCCAGCAAGAGCATCATAGCCAGAGTGGATGAGTTTTCAACCGTCCGATTTGATTACAACAACTACTCGGTTCCGGTTAAGTATGTCAGCAAAGAAGTAACGATTAAAGGATACGGCAATGAGATAGCCATTCTGTATCGCAGTTCCGAGATAGCGAGGTATTCTCGGTGTTACCAAAGAGGCATCACAAAATATCAGCTTGAGCATTACATAGATTTGATCGAACAACGCCCCCGCAGCGCCTACAACGCAAAACCGGTCAAGAGCACCCTTTCGGAAGAACTGATGGAGATAGGAAGGCGATTGTCCGGCCCTCGTGAGATGGTAAAACTTTTGCGAATGTATATCCAATTTGGTGAGGAACGTTTGATGACAGCCATCAAATGCATTCAAAGCACAGAACTAACCACAGAACAAATCCAGGCGCACCTGATACCGGTAAATCAACCGACTAAGCTACCCTTAAGGCAAGACGTCAAAGTATCAAAACCGCAGTTCGAAAAATATAACGACCTTATGAATAGGGGTGCTGCAGTATGAGTAGCAGCTTAAATCCCTTAAAAGAGACCATAAAAATCTACGCAAAACAATTAAGAATTCCTTCATTTACAGGCTATGAAAATATCATCAGACAACTCTCCACCAACGATGGCTATGATAAATTCTTGTGTGAGCTTATGAAATTAGAACTCACTCAAAGACAGGAATCAGGACAGCGCCGAAGGATTAAACAAGCAGGATTTCCAGTGATGAAAACGCTCGATGACTTTAACTTTGAAAGGCTGGAGCACGTTTCAAAAGGCTACATACAGGAGCTTGCGTCCTGTGATTTTATCAAGAACAGGCAAAATATCGTGATGATCGGCAATTCGGGATCTGGGAAGACCCATCTTTTGATGGGGTTAGGTATGAAAGCCTGTTACGCTGGGTTTAATGTGAAATTCTTCACGGCTGTTCATCTTGCTAACGAGCTCGCTGAAGCTGTTCAATTCAACCGATTGTCAAAGCTAGAGAAGAGTCTTAGCAAAGTCGATTTATTGCTGATCGATGAATTGTCCTACCTGACCTTCAACCGGCACCAGTCAGAGATGCTGTTCCAAGTGATATCGGAGCGATCGGAACGCGCCAGCATTATAATAACAACCAATCTGGAATTTTCAAGTTGGACCGACCTATTTGAAAATGAAATGATGGTTGCCGCCTTGATCGATAGGATTACCTTCCGTTCGCATATCCTCAATATGAATACCGTGGATTCCTATCGGCTTGAACAGACGATATTAAACGGAAAAAGGGCCGAGAACCATAAATAAAGGTAGAATGGAGTAATAACATGACTAAACAAAATCGTCACATTCGGAAACTCATTCAAATCTTGGTCGATAGAAACGTCTCTGCTATCTATCCGTCTGAGGTGGCCCATCTCTTACAATGCCCTGAAGAAGCAGTATTAGACGTGCTCTATAATATGGATGCGGAGGAAATACTTAAACATAGCTATGAATTACACTGTTGTGAGTGTGGAGAGGTAATGAGTGTTTTTGAAGATCCAAAACTCTTAACGAGTGCTCCATTTCCGTGTCCAGGTTGTTACGCCCAAACTGAGTCAATTAATATGAACGAAACGGTGATTGCCTTTTATCCATTAGTTAACGCTTTGTCATCACCACCCAAAATTAATAAAACTTTCGTGTTCTGTTGATCGAGGTAAATGGATTATGGGATACATGGTCGAGAATTCAATACGGAACTGCTAATATCGGGCTATGGATAGTGCCACAATGTGGACAACCTTTCGCTTGGCCGCTTCAGGTTGACCACATTGCTTGGTCAAGCAATTTAGGGTTTGTCTTAAAAGAGCTTGACCACACTATCCACAGCCCCGGCGGCAGGAACAAGATTGTTGTTGATAATTACGCATAAGAAGGGGCGTAAAGTTACTATCCGGCATCAACTGTAAGTGGTAAACTTAAGTGCTTTTATGTAGTTCAGATACAGCCATTGAAGTGGCTCAGTTTTTCCAGCGTTTATGCAATAATGGCTCACATTTTTCCTAGCATTAATGGCTCACTTTTTTTCTGGCGACTGGCTCACTTTTTTCTTGACAATCGCAT
>NZ_BAAHYN010000034.1:0-5176 GCF_054657535.1 Desulfosporosinus burensis | reverse complement strand
AAATGGCTGTCTGGTCAACTGCCAAAATACAACCTGATTATCTCATAACGGTGGGGAAAAACAAGTATTCGGTGCCGTTTGAATTCATCGGACACGAGGTGGATATCCGTTCTACGAGCAAAACTATTGAAGTGTTCTTTCAAAACAATCGCATCGCCTCCCATGTCAGAAAATATGTGATCGGTGATCATGAAATATTGCCTGAACATATGCCTGAGAATCATCGGAGATACCTGGCCTGGAACAAGGAAGCCTTCCTTGAGTGGGCAGAAGAGGTTGGAAGGTCAACCTTGATGGTCATGAAATCCTTCCTGGCCTCCGTCAAGGTAGAGCAACTTAGCTACAAAACCTGTGGCTCGTTGATGAAGCTGGCTGATCGTTATTCTGTAACGCGGATTGAAGACGCCTGTGCCCGTTCTCTTAGCTATACCCCTTCGCCAAGCTTGAAAAACATACAGACCATCTTGAAAACCGGACAGGACAAGGTGAAACCGGAGAAGGATTCGGACACTCCAAAACCAAGCGGCAAATACGGTTTTACCCGAGGAGCCGAGTATTTTGGAGGTGGCCGAAATGATTAATCAGGTGACTCTAGATAAACTGCACGGTATGCGTTTGAGTGCAATGGCCGAGGCCTTCACCTCCCAAACAGGAGATAAAGCTTATGCATCCCTTACCTTTGAAGAGCGATTCGGGATGATTATTGACCACGAATGGGGAAAGCGACGCTCCAATAAGCTGCAAAAGCTGATCCGGACTGCAGGTTTTCGGTATCCCAATGCCTGCATGGAGAGTATTGAGTACCACGAGGACAGAAAACTGAACAAACCACAGCTGTTACAGTTCTCAACCTGCCGCTACATCCAGGATGGCCATCATCTCATTATTGAAGGTCCTTCGGGAAATGGCAAAACCTTCTTGGCTTGTGCCCTTGGCAATGCTGCCTGCAGGAATTTCATGACAGTTCGCTATGTAAGGCTTCCTGAACTGCTCAACGACCTTGTCGTTGCCAGAGGTGAGGGTACTTACAAAAAGCTGATAAAAATCTACCAAAAGGTTGATCTGCTGATTCTGGACGAGTGGCTGTTAAAGCCCTTAACGACCGATCAGGCTATGGATCTGTTTGAAATCATCGAGGCTCGAACCCGACAGGGTGCCATGATTTTCAGTACCCAATTTGACCCAAGAGGATGGTATGAGCGTATTGGAACTCCAGAGGATGGTACTGTATCGGAAGCCATCATTGACCGAATTAAGCACAATGCCTACGAAATACTCATCAATGGGAAAATATCCATGCGTGAGCGCCACGGCTTAAACGCCAATAAGCCGGGAGGTGCAAACGAGTGAACAAGAAGAATTACAAAGAACGTTATGAAGAATTGCACGATCTTTTTCAAGAGCTATTGTCTGATCATAGACAAGTTCTCGAAAGTTTGGGCGAACTGCGAGCAGAAAACGAAATCCTTATGGGTATTCTGAAAGAGCATGGCATTAAAATACCAACCAAATATGCGGATTTCTAAGGAATTAAGTTAGGCCACCCTAGCTGAGGTCTTGCCGTTGCTGCTGCAAGACCTCAGCTGGCAAACTGAACTTCTGAAATGCCCTCATACCAATATCTTCCCAATAAAGCATGTTATCCACAATATCCACAGTCCCTGGAGGTGATATCGGAAAAGAGTTGTCAGTTCAAAACAATTGCTGATAAAACCATCAGGGTCATCAAAGGGGTTGGTGGCTTTCTATTCCGTGATCATGGCTCTATTTCCCCGTGAAGGTGGCTCTCTTTTTCCGATAAAGTGGCTCTTTTACGCCGAAATATTCATCTTTGATAAAGTTTATATCCAACCCTTTTTCAACAGCGTGCTGCTTGGCAATGTGTCGCTTCTCAGCTCACATGACGGCGTACATCTCACTGCCAATGGCAGAAGAAATGTGCCGACAATACGCCAATACCAGTAGAATTCTACCGCCAATACTTTCCTCTGCAATGACAGTCAATGTGGATAAGAAAAATCCCCAATATACACATGCCAATCCATGTGTATATTGGGGATAATGTGGATACTATCTAAATAGCACTACCACGTTGCCGTTCAGCATCCGCTAAAATTCGCCCAATTTGAGCATCCTCCACAACCTCGCTCCCGTTTCGATCTGCCTCATAGAGGGCATGAGTACAAAGAGTGTTAATTAGCCGAGGTATGCCCTTCGTCTCGGAGTGGATTAGAGCTAAAGCACTATCGGAAAAGACAGGGGTGGAACGATTGGCATGTTTCATTTGATGTCGAATATAGGCTGCAGTTTCTTGGGCGTTAAGGCCATTCAGGTGGTACTGAAGGTGAATGCGCTGGGCAATGGCCTCATACTTATTCATTCGTAAGGTTCGTCTCAACTCGGGCTGACCTACCAGGATGATGGAAAACAAGGACGCAGAATCCATCTGGTGATTTAAAGCAAACCGGAGCTCTAGGAGCATGGACGGGCTAATATCCTGAGCTTCATCGATCACCAAGACTAAGAATTTCTTTCCTTGAATCAACCGATCGGTTAAAACATGTTCAAGTAAACGTTTGGCCCTAAATAGAGAGAATAGTGGCTCCTCCCCAAGCTCACGTAATAATTCCGAGTAAAAATCCCGAGGTTTCATCCCCGCACGGCTGAGATAGATCACTTGGTAACGAACAGGGTCTAAGGTCAGACCCAGACGGCGGACAAGGGTCGATTTGCCACTGCCAACCTCTCCTGTAAGCACTCCTAAACCAGAATTGGAAACCATCAACTGTAAGCGAGCTAAAGCTTCAGCATAGGCACCGACCTCAAAGAACATATCGTTCATTGGAGAACGAGAAAACGGAATTAGATGGGTGGCATTTGGCAGATCAGTCATGGGTAGCCTCCTGCTTTGGCCCGAAATTTAAGGCTTCTTGGGCCCATGTCTTACGGCGTTTTTCCTCCGCCATTTTGAAAAAATTCAACCCAGTCGCTGGAGCTTCCTCCTGTTTTTCGACCTTGGATCTCGATTTGACCCGTTCATGGATACTGCGATTTAAATCGAGAAGTCGGGCATCGGGTAGCCGGTTTCCTTCATGCCATACTTGCATTACGCTTAGCTCGTAGGGGTCAAAGCGAAGCGTGACGGTTTGACTAGAAAGGTGAGACGGAACCTCGAAGAGATTACCAAAGACGCTGACACAACCGGCCTTATCCACCTTTCGCGCTTCTTCCCAAAGGAAGATCTCGGTCAGTTCCATCATCGATACCCGGCGCATAGTCCGTTTAATACCTGCAGCCCTATCCATAGGAGACTGACCGGTACTACCGTGCTTACGTAAGTGGTAGTACCCTTCTAACCAGGATGTAAAGGCCTCATTTAAGTGCTTCAACGTCGAAAGACTACCGTTTCCAATCTGTACATGGGCCTCTGGTCTGAAGCTTGTATCAATAAATCTGAAGAACCTCTCAATTTTTCCTCGGCCCATTGGTTTGTACGGACGCGAGTGAGAAAGCTTAATGTTTAACTTGGCACAGATCCGGACCAAATGGTGGGAAGAGAAAACGCTCCCATTATCGCAGTAGAACTGAGAGGGCACTCCGTGGCGCAAGATCGCTTTTTTGAGGGCATCTTCTAAACGAGGCAATTTCTCATCCCAGTAGAATTCTCCGTGGACAATCGCCCTGGAAAAATCATCAATGATGGCGAATAACATTGCTTTTTTACGTTTCTTAGGATTCTGTGGGTCCGGCAAATAAAGGGTATGTTGAAAATCCGCCTGCCACATGAGATGAACATCTTCCACTTCGAAACGTCGATGCCCTCTCGATGATTCCACAGCCTGCAAGAGTTCCTGGCGGCTGACACCTGCCTTGCGCAAGTGCCGGGATAAGGTACTTGGGGCAAGCACTCCCTCCGAGGCTAAACCGCTATGTTCTAATAGGTATATAATCTGCTCCACACTTCGCTCGGGTCGTTCACGGCGTAGCTCAATGGCCTTTTGTAAGATGGGGGCCGGTAAAGCTATGGCGTTTTTCTGAGGACGTTTTTTAGGTTTAAGCCCATCCCACCCCTCTTTTCGGTAGTTTGCCATAAAGCGCTCAAGCGTGCGTACACTAACCTGAGTCTTGTGGCTGCCTGGAATGGTGTAATTGAGCGCGGCAATTTGAGCAAGCTGACGCTTCAGCCCTCCAGGAATCATCGGAGTCTGACGAGATACAATCGGTGCTATTAATCCGTAACGAAACGCTGCCATCTGTTCATCTGTAGCAAAATCCATGGTTTCTCACTCCTTCAAACATAAAGTTAGGCTAGGGTTGCCCCTACCGCTATTCTGACTGAAAAAGTTTCGCCATTCTATGGACAGCTTTTGTGGGATCAAGCTAACCAACCGTCACCGCCCTTGAGCGTTTAATCTGGTAGAGCCAAGTAAGAAGTCCGATAGTCATAAATCCTGGTATTGTCGATCTTACTTGCTCCCAAGCCCTAAACAACCAGGACCATTCTCGGGCTGGTTTCGACGGGCCAACAGGGATTTCCACATGGGGCAACTTCTCTATGATAATCCGCCATTGTTCGGAGGATGAGTCTTTCAGTTCATCATGGATCGCTTTGCTCCAGCGCCAAAGAGTCTTCTCACTAAACCTCCCCGCCGAAGTGACTAGATCTTCCGCAATTTTTACCAAAGCTACCCCAGATAACTGTTGGCGGATCACTTCTTCTTTAACTTCCCATGCCACCTGATGGTGTTCCATCACAAAGTTAGGAAGAAATGATGTGGCTCTCCCACACTTGATACATTTAAACCGGTAGATGGATATAATGAACGCTTCTAATAACGTATACACTGTTCGTTTAAAACTTCCATGTTTATGTAGCATCGCTTTCTCAAAGCAGTGGGGACACACCCTTGGACGCAAGTGATTTGGGCAACCATCAATAAAGCCTTCAATATAAGACTGGACAGTCCAGATTTCTTCAGGTAAACTCATATTGGTAGTAACCAATGGGAAAGAGGAAACGAGGCTGGCGGGCCGATGATGTTTCCTCTTTCTTTTATCCTTTTTTAATGATTGTCATGTGGCCTATTTAGCCACATGACAATCATTATCTCCTAGAAACGACAAAGAAGGCAAGAAAAAACGCTCACTTTAATGTCAATTAAAGTGAGCGCCCACA
>NZ_BAAHYN010000033.1:0-6971 GCF_054657535.1 Desulfosporosinus burensis | reverse complement strand
CACGCCATTTATCTTTAATAAACAAATGATTCCAGTGCATTAACGCTTTATCGTCTACGTTGGCTTACGCAAATTTTGCTTAACCTGCTCTCGCTGCAATATTGCTTTTGCTTTTTTGCAGCATAATCATAGGTTAGTAAAGCGTTTATACAAGAGTTTATACCCTTCTTCCGCCATCGGTGCCATTAAAATTATGGCATCGATGCGATATTTAGTTTAGGTGATGGGAATGATTAAGAAGAAAGGTGGAAGGTTTAATGAATGTTGACAAACTATTTTATGAAAATCTTTTCGAGGGTCTATTTTCTGATCCCTGCCAGGTGGAATTCTGGGATGGAGATATCAACCAGTTTGGTGAAGGGGATACGAAGTTCCGAATCATTTTGCGTGAACCTATTCCCAAGTCAGAGATCATCGGGGATTCTTCCCTAGCTTTTGGCGAAGCGTATATGCAGGATAAACTTGAAATCGAAGGAAGTGTCCGGGATGTCATCGAATCTCTCTATAAGAACCAAGAAAGCTTTTTGCATCAAAACCCGTCCTATCTGAAGTTGGTAAAATTTATTTCCAATGGCGTTAGAAAAAGCAAAGAAAATGCTCAATATCATTATGACATTGGCAATAATTTTTACCGTTTATGGCTTGATGACACGTTAACCTATTCTTGTGCTTATTTTAAATCTCCAGAGGATAATTTACTTCAGGCTCAGAAAAATAAAGTAGATCATATTCTGCGCAAACTTAATCTTCAAAAAGAGCAGCGTTTGCTGGATATTGGCTGCGGTTGGGGCGAATTAATCCTTACTGCCGCTCAAAAATACCATGTTGAAGCCCTAGGAATCACGCATAGCCAGGAGCAGTATGAGCATGTTAGGAGCCGTATTGAGCATGAACATTTAAAGGATTGGGTTGATGTGCAACTGTTGGATTATCGTGAGATTAAAAACCAGGTCTTTGATCGGATCGTTAGCGTAGGAATGCTTGAGCATGTTGGAAAAGAACATTTGGGCGAATATTTTGCCACTGTCCAGAAATTACTGGTCGATGGCGGAATTTCTCTGCTTCACTCCATCACAGGACGAGACGAAAAGGGCACAAATTCTTGGATTAATAAGTACATTTTTCCTGGGGGCTATATTCCTATGGTCTCTGAACTGATTCGTCAGATGGAAAGTCACGATTTTTACTTACTTGATGTCGAAAGCCTGAGAAGTCATTATACCCGTACTTTAGAACATTGGGCCCAGAACTTTGAACAGGCCTTGCCTTTGATTCGCGAGAGCAAAGATGAATCCTTTATCCGTATGTGGCGCCTCTATCTTCAATCGTCTGCTGCCTCCTTTAACTGTGGGAACCTTGACCTACACCAGTTTTTATTCAGCAAAGGTCCCAATAACCACTTACCATGGACCCGCGATTATATCTATAACTAGACTCCATATGTCTGGCGAGTATAAAATACAGAATTGAATAACAAGTTTTAGGTGCTAAAATTAAACTATGAGGTGATATAAATGTTATTTAACGAAGGAAAAATAGGAAATATCAATTTGAAAAACCGATTGGTTATGTTGCCTACGGTAACAAATCTTGCACAAGATGGATTTGTTACCAATAAAGAAATAGAATACTATAACAGGAGATCAAAGGATGTATCACTGGTCATAGTAGAAGCAAGTTACGTAAATAATTTTGGTAGATTTTTTAACAATCAACTTGGAATAGACAGCGATGAAAAGATTGACGGACTTAAAAGGTTATCAAATATAATCCATCACAATGGGGCAAAAGCGGGAATACAGCTTGCCATGCATAATCCAAAGTTTAAGCCTGCAGACTTTTCAAGAGAAGAGGTACAGGGGTTTATAGAAGAGTTTGCAAAGGCAGCCGTGAGGGCAAAAAAGGCCGGTTTTGACATGGTAGAGCTTCATTTTGCCCATGGATGGTTTGTGAATCAGTTTTTATCACCAGATGTAAACAAAAGGACAGATGAGTACGGCGGAAGTTTTGAAGGAAGGGCTAAGTTTGCCCTGGAGATACTGCTCAAAGTTAAGACTTATGTCCCTGATCTAGCGATTATATGCAGGATTAATGCCGACGATATTACATGTGGAGGATTTAATATAGAAGAAAGTGTTGAGTTTGCAAAAATGCTTGAAGCAAACGGTGCCAACGGGTTTGACCTTTCCGCGGGTGTGGGTTCCACGTCGGAATACCATATATCGCCGATGAGTGTAGAGGACATGCCTTTATTGAATCTTGTAAAGAGGATAAAAAACAATGTCGGCATACCCGTGATAGCGGCCAACAAGCTTGGGTTTGCAGAAAACTGGGAACAAATATTAAAGGATAATGCGGCCGACTTTATAGGAATAGCCAGGGGCCTTATTGGCGATCCTGATTGCGTTGCAAAGCTTAAAAAGGGAAACGGCAATGACATAAGATATTGCATACACTGTAATCAGGCATGTATAGCATATATCTTAAAGGGGCTTCCCGTCTCCTGTATGATAAACCCGGAGGTGGGAAGAGAGCAAGAATTTGAAGTTAAAACAGATCATCCTTTAGACATCGCGGTGATAGGCGGTGGCCCGGCGGGTATGGCCGCGGCCGTGTATCTTGCGAAAAAAGGTCATAGAGTCGAGTTGTATGAAAAAAGTAATAAACTTGGTGGTCAGTTGAATATAGCAAAAATACCGCCGCATAAAGGAGAAATAGGCAGGGTTGTAGAGTATTTAGAGAGAGAACTAAGAAAAAATAATATTGCCGTACACTTGAACAGGAACGTAACAGTTGAAGAAATAAAAAATATGCCTTTTGACAAAGTTGTGATTGCAGCCGGTTCTGTTCCCAGGAAAATCAATGGGGATATGGACATAGTCTCCTATCAAGCCTTCGATATTTTGTCCGGCGATTTGCCGGAGGGCACAGGTATTATCGTAATTGGCGGCGGCCTTACAGGCCTTGAAACCGCCGAATTACTTGCGGAAAAAGGCAAAAATGTGACCGTGCTGGAGGCAAAAGATGAAGTAGGGGATGGAGTATTTCCGATGGTAAGGAAGCTCCTTTTAAACAGGCTCAAAAAACTGAATGTGAGCATCATTACGAAGGCCACAATAAACCATATATCAGATAAAAAATTATCATATAATGTGGATGAAATCGAAAAAGTAATCGAATTTGACGATATTGTTATAGCAATAGGGAATAAACCGGATAAGACCTTCAAAGAATTAGAAGGCAATGATAAGTACAGCTTTATAGGCGATTGCAATGTAATGGCAACGGCCGTCGAAGCCATAAGAGATGGAGCCGATCTTTCATTGAAACTATGACGATTCGTTACTCGAGATTGTTACAGAAAAGCAAAACAAAGGACACAAAGATATGATACTTACTATTTTCAGAAAATTCAAAGAAGTGTTAGACATGGAAATTAACTTATTTATTTTTTTAACATGCCTAAGTTAAATTCGGTTTGAAGAAATAAATCAAAAGAAGGTACAGCTATGTCAAACCATAAAGAGAAACCAGTTGTCTTAGCGGAGCAGGTTCAGACATTCCTCGCTAACCTGGAGCCCCTTACCCGGAAGGTTTTCTTGTCTCTTACCCCGCCTAGCCCCCTGGATAACCGGGCAGATGTCGATCAAGTGCGCCAAATGTTGGAGCGCCGCTACGATTCTGTCAGCGTACCCCTGTCACTTATGTCTAGGATACCCGGCCTATGCCGCAGCGCTGATTGGCAGATTACAGCTACCCTAGCGGACACCAACCAAGGATGGAAATTAATTGATCTAGAACCTGGCGATACCACCAAGGAACAATTCGGACTAGCCATTGACATTGGCACGACAACAGTGGTGGTATACCTTGTCGATCTGTGTGACGGTACGGTTCTTAGACATGCAGCCGACTATAACGATCAAATTACCTTGGGGGAGGATATTCTGAGCCGCATTCGGCATGCTGGAGAATTAGGTGGTTTAGCCCACCTACAAAAAGCAGTTCTAGATACCCTAAATCGTTTGATTAGGCTCCTATTCCCGTTACCCATGGAGACAGGCAAGATTACTGCTGCAGCCATAGGGGCTAATACAACTATGATTCATCTCCTGCTTGGCTTGGACCCTGCATCAATTTGCCGCGATCCATATACTCCGATCGTGAACAATTCTGGCCTAATTCCTGCAGGAGAAATAGGACTTGACATCAATCCCCTGGCCCCTGTCTATTGTCTGCCGAGTATAGGAAGTTACCTTGGCGGAGACGTCATCGGCGGAATCCTGGTTAGTGAGATGCACAAACAACCAGAAATCTCTCTATTTGTCGACATCGGCACCAATGGAGAGATCGTGATGGGCAACGAAGATTGGCTTGTCGCTTGTGCCGGAGCTGCTGGACCGGCTCTAGAAGGAGGAGTCACAACCTTCGGTATGCGGGCGGAACCTGGAGCTGTGGATCATGTTTCCATAGATCCGGAAACGGGCCAGGTACAGTATACAACTGTGGCTGATATGCCTGCCCGCGGCATCTGCGGCTCTGGACTGGTTGACACTTTAGCAGAGCTTTTCCTTGATGGTATCATTGACAGAAATGCCCATTTCCAGAAGGGGCGGGAGGCGTATGTAGTTGTCCCAGCGAAAGAGACCGCCTTGGGAGAAGACATTGTAGTTACGCAGATCGATATTAATAACTTCATGGCCACCAAAGGAGCAGTCAATGCGGCTACCGATCTGTTAATGGAAAATGTGGGCTGCGCCTGGCAGAAAATCAGTCATTTTTATGCTGCTGGAGCGTTTGGACAGTATTTGCCGATCGAGTCGGCAATTGCGATTGGTCTATATCCTGACCTTCCACGCTCAGCCATCGTGCGTTTGGGCAATAGCTCTGGTGAAGCAGCCCGCCAAGTGCTCCTATCTCGCACCAAGCGTCTGGAAGCAGAAGCCATCGCTGCAAAGGTTACGTATTTCGAGCTAAATGCCAATCCGTCTTTTATGGAGAAATTTAGTGGCAGCAAATTTCTTCCCCATACGGACCTTGACCGTTACCCCAGCGTCAAAAGACGCCTACAAACCCACACCTAACCTGTGATCATGTTGATTTTTTTAATAACTTTTTTAGACGCATAAGCAACCATTTTCTCAAAGAATAAAGGCCCTCCCAATCAGCATGGGAGGGGTATTTTTTCCCAGTTTAATCATTTAGAGATTCAATGACTACCGTTAACTTCTAGGATTATTCCTATCCATCCAAGGCTAGTATTAGTGACGTCAGATTTCCACCCGCTAAATTACACGACCTATGCTCGGTCGCGACCGAAAGTTGAGTTACATTAAACTTACGAAAATTAACGTAAAAACCCACTACTTAGATAGCGGGTTTTTAGTGAATATGCTAATAAGTGGCACAATATTATTTCCAGCATTTGATTTCAGTTTTCTTGATTTAGGTGTAAATATC
Organism: Desulfosporosinus burensis; assembly: GCF_054657535.1. NCBI lineage: Bacteria > Bacillati > Bacillota > Clostridia > Eubacteriales > Desulfitobacteriaceae > Desulfosporosinus > Desulfosporosinus burensis. The sequence goes on along the minus strand of NZ_BAAHYN010000033.1, from coordinate 1,511 downwards.
TATCCCCCAAAATGGCAAATATGTAACAAGGAGGGTTATAGCGATGGATGATTACATTTCGGATCACATTTCGAAGGAAGAACTAATAGAGATTGAAAACGCTGCAATGGAACAAATCTTGGAACGTGCCCGACAGGAATGGGAAAAAACCATGCAGTAATCCACCTTATCCCAGACACTGAGTCCCGCAACATCTGAGCACTTGATTCGCAGGGCCGCCCGACTTTAAACAGACGGGCTAATTTATCTCGGTAATTAGCAAAGAATATATCACCTTAAGAACGCTATCTTCTAATTATACCCTTTTAGTGCTCTCTATGGAGTACCCTGGGAACCTGGGAACTAGATTAATGTCAGTACTTTGTGAATCAGATGATCGAGAGAGTTAGAAATCTTAAGCTTTTGCGAGTTAATTAGATTTTGATATGTCGAAAATTATTTAACCCATTATTTAAACTGGAAACTCGAAATTTCGGTTAAGCAACTAGCAAATAATTGGATCGTTTTAGTTTGCCATTCTATTGGCAAATAAACATATGAAAACGACCTTGTCAATGATAAACTTTCTGGATTGACTAACTTTAAGGTGTTCAAAGAAAGCTCTTTACGAACAGTCCAATTGGAAAGAACCGAAATGCCCAATCCGGCTTCAACCGCTCCTTTAATAATTTGAATACTCCCCAATTCTAGAACATGGGCAGGAGTAATGTCAAGATCTTCAAGGGCCTTTTCTGCTACTTCTCTGGTTCCCGATCCCTTTTCCCGTAAAATCCATGTTTGCGTTGCCAGTTCCTCTACAGTAGGTACCTCTCCTGCATAAAAATCGTGATTTGAAGCAGCTATAAAGCTAACAGTATCTTGGGCAAAAGGAACCACCTTTAAATTTTCACTAGAAAATTCAGTTTCAATAATACCAATATCCGCCTCACGACTCTGCACCTGATGCATGACTTCATCACTATTTACGATATTGACCATAAAGGTAATTTGTGGATATAATTTCTGAAATCGTCGAAGAACGTACGGCAAAATATATTCACCAAACGTAAAACTGGCACTAATCACTATACTGCCACTGTCCCCGTAAAGCAATTCATCAAGCAAGCGTTTAGTCTCTTTATAGTGAGCCAAAATTTGCTTAGCCTGGTGAAAAGCAAGTTCACCTGCTTGCGTTAGGCTAACCGAACGTTTGCCCCGTTCTAATAAACTGACATTAAATTCACACTCTAAATTCTGAATATGCTGTGTAACTGCTGGTTGAGTAATATGCAGAACAGTGGCTGCCCGGGTAAAACTTTTTTCTTCTGCTACCGTTACAAACGTTAGGAGACGATGGTCCAAATTTATCACCTTCTTTAAAAGACATGACTCCCTTAATTTTTACAGTATTTTGGGACACACACACTATTGATAAGATATCCTTATTTATCAGATAATAACTAATAATTTTACTTATACTATTTTAAGTCTTATGCTTTGGATAGTCAAATAATTAAGAGGTGATTTAATCG
>NZ_BAAHYN010000032.1:0-6985 GCF_054657535.1 Desulfosporosinus burensis | reverse complement strand
AGTTCTGCTCAGAGTTCAAGATATCCTGGCCAAAGGTTATCTGCCTTTCTAAGGGAATGCCTAATAGATTAGCAAGGGTAGGAAGGAAATCTATTGTAATTCCTTCTTTGGCCATATAGTCATTATCCACATACGGTAAGATGTTTTAGCACATCCATCCTAGGAGGAAATCGAAGAAAAATGTTGAAAGTAATACAAAATAATCATACAACTTAGAAAACTGTCTCTAGGTAGTGAGATGTAGAACTAAGAGTAGGGTGAATGAGTAGATAATAGCTAATGTCAACACAGCTTATGCATAAGCTCACCCAAGAGCAACGAAAAATAAACTGTGCATCTTGCGGATATGGAGATTGCCGCAGTATGATGTTGGCCATTGTAAATGGACTTAATTATCTAGAAAGTTGCAAATTTTTATTTATTTAAAGAAAATGAACACAAGTTAAAAAATTTAGAAGCTCAAACCATAGAAATAGAAGAAGCAAAAGATGAAATTGCAGCTTGGAATGAAGTGCTAGAAGAAACTGTAAATTTTCGAACTCAGTCCATTTCAAGGCCTTTTGTTTGTTCAACCACTTAAAGTAATGATTCATTTTGGAATTCTCCTAAATCATCTTCGCGGTGACAATTATAATGAAATATATGTGGTATCATAAAGGATAATCATGTCAATTGTCGTAGAAGATGGCAATAATTCGGAGAGAAGGTGATTGTATTGAAGGTTAGAAATAAAATAACTATCATCACAATAGTTATAACATTTGCTTTTATATTCTTAAGTAATTGGGTATTTTCTAATTTTTTTTCAAATTACTTAGTAAGTCAGGAAGAAGCTCAAATTAGTTCGAACAGTAGGAGCGCAGGATTGTTTTTTCAGGAAAAAAGGATTAAGTATCTCTCAACTGTTAATGATTATAGTCATTGGGATGACTCTTATGATTTTATTAATGATATAAATAAACAAGAGTATATTACTAATTATTTAGTAGAAGACACTTTCTCAAATATTGAAATAAACTTTCTTTTATTTATTAAAGAGGATAATTCAATTTGGTATAAACAATATTATGATGATATTAACCAGCAATTTACACAATTTCCGGAAGGTCTTAATGAAGATGTTGAGAAATTTATAAGAATTTCTAATCCTAAAAAAGATATTTCAAAGATTATGAAATTAGGGGATCAATTCTATTTTGTTACTACATCTGAAATAACCGATTCTAGTAAAGTAAAAAATCCAAATGGCAGAATGCTTATGGGCAGGCTAATTGACGAAACTATGATTAAAAAGTTAAACGAGATAACAGATGGCAACATTTATTTATCGACCATAAATATTGACAGTAGTGATGTAACTCAAGAATCTGCGTTGGAGGACGGTGAAAGTGTTTCCTTGGACCTAGTGACACTTAATAAGGGCAAGGATACTTTGCAAGCGGAATTTATTATCCCAAATACTGCCTATGAAGAATCCTCAGTTTTGATGACATTAACAAAGACAAGGGATTTATTTAGAGGTGGAATGAACCAAATTTATAGCTTTATGTTCTTTTATTCAACGATTATGGTCTTTATTTTATTAATAATCTTTCACTTATTGGGAATTCATATATCGCGACCATTTATTAAATTAATTAATGAAGTTAAAGGTTTAGACTTAACAAAAAGCAAAATTCCCAACTTGAAAATCAATGGGAATGATGAGTTTGCATTTTTAAGAAATTCTGTCAATCAAATGCTCAGTCGAATTGAAACTGAACAATATAAAGTAAGGGAAAATGAAGAGAAATTATATGCAACCTTAAAATCTGTGGGTGATGGGGTAATAGCTGTTGATAGAAATGGCATTGTAGACTTTATAAATCCGGTTGCACAACGATTAACGGGCTGGACCCAGGAAGACGGTTATGGGAATTCATTTGAAACTGTCTTCGAAATTATTAATGAGTACACACGGGAGAAGGTAGAAAGTCCTGTACAGATAGTATTTGAAACCGAAGAGATTATTGAGTTAGCCAATCACACAATTTTAGTTTCCAAAGACGGATCGGAACGAGCTATTGAAGATACAGCAGCACCGATTAAAGATAGTTTTGGCAAAGTAATTGGTGTAGTGATAGTGTTCAGAGATTTTAGTGATAAAAAAGAAAAACGAAGGCAAATTGAGTATTTAAGCTACCATGATCAGTTGACAGGTTTATATAATAGACGATTTTTTGAAGAAGAATTGAAACGCTTAGATACTAAGAGAAATTTACCGCTGTCCTTTGTGTTTGCCGATGTAAATGGTCTTAAAACTATCAATGATGCCTTTGGTCATCAAGCCGGGGATCAACTTATTCAGCTAGTTTCAGATGTGTTTAAAATGGCATGTCGTGCGGATGATATCATATCTAGGACTGGCGGAGATGAGTTTGTCATATTACTCCCCAAAACCGAGGCGGTTTTTGTACAGGAGTTCGTTAAACGGATAAAAGAAAAAATTGAACAGAGAAAGATAATGGGTATTAATATATCAGTTTCATTCGGATGGGATACAAAAAATAGCGAGAACCAAGTTGCTCTGGATGTTTTGAAAAGTGCAGAAGATCTCATGTATGAGAAGAAGATTCTTGATAGTTCCAGCAAGCGAAGCGCGGTCATTAAATCCATCCTCAACACACTTCATCTTACGAGTCTGCGGGAAGCTGCTCATTCCAAAAGGGTAAGCATTATTTGTGAAGAAATTGGTAAAGCCTATCAGCTCAGTAATGATGAAATTAAAGAGCTAAGGATTGCAGGAGAATTACATGATATAGGAAAGATAGCGATCGATGATGTGATCTTAAACAAGACCAGCAAGTTGTCTGAGGCTGAATGGGCCCAAATACAACACCATCCAGAAACAGGGTATCGGTTGTTAGGCACTTCTAGCGAGTATTATAATATTGCAGAATATGTCTTTGCTCACCACGAGAGATGGGATGGTAGGGGTTATCCAAAAGGATTAAAAGGTGAGACCATTCACTGGAAAGCAAGGATCATAACCCTTGCAGAGGCCTACGATGCGATGACCTGTGATCAGCCTTACCGAAAGGCCTTAACTGAAGACCTTGCAGTTGCCGAAATAAAGAAGAATGCGGGCACACAGTTTGATCCGGATATTGCCAGGGTATTTGTGGAAAAGATTTTAGGATTACCTTGGTGATTTCTTTAGAACTTCAAAATGAGCAAGGATGAACCGATGTAAAGTAAAGCCTGTAGCATCTAGGCGTAGGTGCTATGGGCTTTTTCAATTAGTATTTTCGTCCTGCTGAGAGCATGATTTGCACTACAGTTTTCAAGATATCAAAAGGACTTTTACTACTTCTAGCTAAGACCTTAAGTGAATAGCTAAAATAAACGTTCGTCAAATCTTAGAGGCAAGGGTTTGTGGGTGTGAAACAACGAACCTGTCCCCTTGTTTTCCCTTGGGTCATTAGTAAATCACGTTTGTTTTGTGGTATTATATTTATCAACGATTATTAAAAACTATATGGGAGGGTACTTTATGGATAACCAAAAAACATTAGAGAATTTAATGGAAGCTTTCGCTGGAGAATCTCAGGCTAATCGAAAATATAATGCTTACTCAAAAAAAGCTGAAGCAGATGGCAAAAAGAATGCTGCAAAGCTTTTCAAAGCAGCTTCAGATGCCGAAACCATTCACGCCCAAAAGCATTTCGAGGTTGCGGGTAAGATCAAATCAACTGTTGAAAACTTAAACGATGCAGTTAATGGAGAGAATCATGAATATCAAAGCATGTATCCGGAATTTTTAAAAGTGGCTCAAGAAGAAGGAAATCAGGCTGCAGTGCGGACTTTTACATATGCTCTAAAGGCTGAAGAGGTCCATGCAAGACTATATAAAGAAGCACTAGATAATCTAGACCAGGAGGAAGAAGTATTTTACTATCTTTGTCCTATTTGCGGAAACATTGAGAAGGTAGTGCCTGAAAGATGTTTTATTTGCGGTACTGTGGGAACGAAATTCATTAAGTATTAGTTGTTGGCTCTTCAATGGAGTGCCCCTTGATTGCTTTAACATGTCATAAAAGACGTAGGGTCTAATCCTCACCTATTTTACTAGGTGGGGATTTATTAATCTAGCCAAGTCCGTTCGAACTTGATTTAAGTAGTCTAAGTCATAGCCATCCTCTAAGGCTGTGGCTAACCTAGAGTAAGTATCCTACCTAAAGGACTACCCAATCCGACTGATGATCAAAAAGCCGATATTCCTACTTGATCAAGACTCATGTTCTTTGGACCATGGTAGACGAATGCTTTCATAATAATTCCTCCAGTTTAGTTTTAAGATATTTCTACAAGTCGCTTAATTCATAGGGAATAGAATTTTAGATTGATTTCTTTAAGACAGACTTGAAATCCACCTCCTTTAGATAGTTGGTAATATTTCAAAATATTCTAATTTTAATAATAGCAAGAATTGTGCCAATACAAATAGCTCTAACAATTGTATGAAGAGCCAGGTAGTGGAGCAGTTAAGGGGAGCTAGGTTGTAATGTTAAGCTACAATACCGCTACAATTGTAGCGCTACAATTTCGCTACATCGTATTATAGGGTTAAAAAGAGGAGGCAGTAGCGATAAAAGAGCAGGCCTTGGCCTGCGGAAGTTGTTGATCAACCATAATTCCTGATATAATCATAATGATAAGACTTATAGTGGTAGGAGTTTTAAGTTGATTAACGAGAAGGACTTCTTTGCAGAGATCAAGGCTAGAGGCTTTAATTTAACGGAACAGCAAAAACGGGCCGTGGTTCATAACCAGGGCCCTCTTATGCTTTTAGCTGTCCCCGGCGCAGGTAAGACAACCGTTCTTACTGTTCGCTTGGCTTACTTAATTCTTGTAGAAAATGTAGATCCCCGCACGATTCTTTGTCTAACCTTCGGGCGGGCAGCTGCCAAGGAAATGCGGGAACGATTTGTTATGAACTTTGGGACAATGGTAAGCGGCCAAACCGAAGGGCGAGGGGAAATCCATTTTTCTACGATCCACAGCTTTGCTTATGAAGTCGTTCGGACAGCTTTTCGTCAAAGAGGTATCGGATTCGAAATTATTGAGGAACAAACAGGCTCTGCAAGCAAGATGGGGGTTCTGCGTAGAATCTATGAAAAGTACAATCTTTCGACAATTACCGACGAGCAGGTAGAGGGGTTGCAGAATACTATTTGTTATGTGAAAAATACCTTGAGCAAACCCGAAGAGCATTCCAATAGTGACATTAAGAATTTTCCTTTTATTTATAACGATTATGAAAACTATAAACAAGACAGCCGACCGCGACTGATTGATTATGACGATATGCTATCCCTAGCGTTTCAGGAGTTAAAGGAAAACCAGAAGTGCCTAGAGGCTTACCGAAGGCGCTTTGACCATATCCTCACGGATGAGAGCCAAGATACCTCTCTTTTACAGCATAAAATTATCGAACTAGTCGTTAAACCTAAGGACAATATTTTCGTCGTGGGGGATGATGACCAATCTATTTTTGGGTTTCGAGCGGCTGAACCAAAGTATCTTTTAGAGTTTGAACAGACTTACCCGGGTGCCAAAATTCTCCGCATGGAGCAAAACTTTCGCTCTACTCCGCAAATTGTAGAGGTAGCTTGTGGCTTCATTCGTTCTAATAAGCTGCGTTTTGATAAAGACATGTTTACCGAAAATCCCAAGGGAGACGTCCTGCAGATCGGCCAATTTGAAGGAATCGGAGAGCAAAATCAGTTTATTGTCCAAAACCTTAAGAACCAAAAGAATTTAGCAAAGGTAGGAGTACTGTATCGAAACAATTTATCGGCTATTTGTTTAGCAGAAGAGTTAGATCGGGCCAATATTCTCTTCTATATGCGAGAGTCGGGTAAACAGAGGTTTTTCTCCCACTGGGCGATTAACGATATTTTGAATTTCCTGCGCTTCTCGTTTAGCGATAAAAGCTTGCTAACTTTGGAGCGGATATGGTCTAAACTGAGTTGTCCGATTCGAAAACAACATCTCGATTTACTTAAGCAAGTACCAATTGATCGTTCCATCTTCGAAATTTTGGCTGAACAACCAGGGGTGACGTCAAAGGGGAAAAGTGAGTACTTAGATCTGAAAAAACGGTTTAAGGAGCTTAATACACTTACACCCACTAAGGCGATCGATTATATCCGAAACCAGTTGGAGTATGATAAAGCAATGAAGCGAATCTGCGAGTCGTTAGGCTTTTCCGAAGAGTACGTCGGAGGTCTCCTGGATATTCTCAGTACAATCGCGCAGAATGAACGAACAATTGTGGATTTTGCCAATCGTTTAACGTATCTTGAAAAGCGGATGATGTCTTCGTATAAAAATAAGCTCAGTAATGCCGTGACCCTTTCCACAATCCATTCTGCAAAGGGTTTAGAATGGGAACAGGTTTATTTAATTGATCTTGTCGAAGGGATCATTCCCGAGCGAGAGACGATCAAGGCTGAACAAAGTGGGCAGAACGAATCATTAGAAGAGGAAAGACGCCTTTTCTATGTAGGGATGACCAGGGCCAAACGACAGTTAACCTTATGTTCCATGAATTATTATCATCACAAACGAGTGAAAGTATCTCGTTTCCTTCGTGAAGTTAATCTCGTAATTCAAGGTAAAAATCCACTAGACATCACCGCTAAAGGAATAGAAAACCAACCGAGCGATTTGGTCGCAGGGTTGGTTGTACAACATAAGGCCTTCGGAGAAGGAGTCATCGTAAAAGACGATGGGAATGTGATTATGGTTCTTTTCAAGAACGGTGCACAGCGTTCCTTCATGAAGGACATCTGTGAAAAGCAGAGCTTGATTTGGGCGGTCGGATCTTGATGATGTTGTATTTTAGATCGTTTCAGAAAAGGATAGCGGAGTGACAATTGTTGGTGAATTTAAAACAGTGCATCACATTCATATTGAAATACTTTTTGTTCTGTCGTAGAAA
>NZ_BAAHYN010000031.1:0-16716 GCF_054657535.1 Desulfosporosinus burensis | reverse complement strand
TAGCTAAGGTATTAGCCTCTAAAATTTTAGTTTGTTGCTCAGACCTATCATAACCTTCTATACGAAAGAACCCACCATGGTGCACAATCATATTCTTACCTCTTAGTGTATGAAGTTAAACCCAAAATATGTTAATAAATTCCATTTGAGGATAACCCCCCAAAACTTATTAAGGTTGACCAGATATAGGTTCCTGGAACCCGACCGGAACGGTGACCACCAGGAGCCGTTCCGGCGAGTATCAGTTTACCTCTAAATGTTACACAGTCACATCGTGTAATATTGGAAGAATCCCTGGAATGCCTTAAGTTACAGGCCTCCAGGGATTCTTTTAAATTGTCAGGATTGTTTCCCATCGTGTACGTACCCCGGAGGATTCCCAATGCTTCTGGGCTTCTTCAAAAATATCATCTAAAGACATATCTCTATAAACCTCTTCTTGGTCTTTTAAATAGTCCTGTCCACTATGACCTTCAACTTGACGAATAAACCTAATAAATCCAGAGTACCCCAATTCCTTGATTAATGCTCTAGACCCTCTTTCAATTATTTCTTTATCAGTGTACTTCAATTTCTCATTCAATAACATCAATATCAATCTCCTTTCTCAGAAAATCAATGGGGTTAAACAACTTAATATCACCAATAAGCTTCTTCAATAGGTATTCATTTTTGTTGATCGTTCTAATAAATCTGTCATCGCATGTAATAAAATAGTCACATTTGTTATACATAGCGCACGCTAGATGTAAAGCATCTCTTTCTTTAGCGCTTGATTTGTCCATGATGCTTTTTGCAGTCGCTTTTATTTCTTTATTCGGTTCGACAACTTCCCTACATAACGATGATACCGATTCTATATGAACTTTTCTGTCGATAAACGGATTCCTGCTATTTTCATATTCAAGAACGAAAGACCATACAAGAGTATGCTGTCCCTTTTCAATAAGCTCAAATAATATATCTATAGCCATTGCCTCAAAGCGTATCCTCATCTGGCTCTGGTCATCGAAAACACGATTATATACATTCATATCAAAATACATCTTCATGTGACCATCACCCTACTCCCAAACTTCTAATAACAATTATAGCACATGCATGGAAATATTACACAGTTTCAAAATTAATATTCTAATTAAACACCAAGAATCAACTTTCGAACTGGCAATCCTGTTAGCTTCAGGACTTTATAACTCAAGCCATCCTCAAAATGTCGAATCATTGAAGAAAAGAAAGGTTCCATGACCCTGCGCGTAACGGTGAGCGACAGCGAACTGTTACGCCGAGTACGTTGTGGAGGAAAGCGTTGGGAGCTACAAAGGTTTTCGCTTTGAAGAATGCCATTGTTTATTCCACAGCGCTAGAACCCTCAAAGGTTAAGAGTATTGAAAAAAAGGTACAGAGTGAAAAAGGTCGTCTTGATCGCGAGATCAAGACCTATCAAAAACGCATTTTTGCCTGTTTTGACGATGCCAATCGGGAGATCGAACTCATTCAGAATAAACGACTTCTGAAGGCAAACTTTCACAGTATAACCATCCTGCCAGAGCCCGTAGAAAAGAAGCGTCAAGGTCGTCCGTTTCTAGATCCGTCCAAAAACTTAACAACCACAGAATACCGACTTTGTATTACCTATCAACGAGAGTCTGACAAAATAAAAGAAGTTATCCGCAAGGAAAGTACGTTCATATTAACGAGCAATGATCTTAACATTTCAGCGGAAGCCCTACTATTGGAATATAAAACTCAAAGTAATGTGGAAAAACGGTTTCAGCAATTTAAAAATCCTCATTTTGTCAATTCACTTTTCCTCGATAAGCCGGAAAGAGTGGAAGCGTTGGCCTATCTTATTCTTTTGACCATTATGATGCTTTCCGTAATGGAACAGGTGGTAAGGAAAGGTTTAAAGGAAGAAAACGAAACGGTCGTTGGAACCGGAAAGATGATCAAAAAACAGCCGACACAATTGATGATACTACGAATATTCTACAGTATTTTGTACCAATGTTATACCGATAATGGTAAAACGGTAAGGCGGTTGCTTAAACCGTTTAACGACAGCCAGGCGAAGATCGTTCGCTATTTAGAGTTACCAGAATCTGTATTTGCTTGGAATGGTACATAACCAAGCATGTTAAAATTCCATATTTAAACATGCCAAATTGACATCGGAGTTTTCTGGAATATGAGTTTTATAGTGTCCCCTATGAATATATTAAGCATGAGATGGATGTGCGGATTACTCGAACTGTTGTGGAAATCTTCTATCACAACCATCGCATTTGTTCGCATCCAAGGATTTATGGAAAACCAGGTCAATATCACACCACACCAGAACATATGCCTGAAAAACATAAGAGCCATACCGAATGGAACAGTGAGCGTTTTGTCTTATGGGCTAACTCGATTGGCATGTATACAGCTACCGTGGTAAAAGCCATCCTTAATTCACATAAGATTGAGCAGCAAGGTTATAGGTATGGGCATTCTGAAGCTTGGAGACAGACATGGTGTGAAACGACTCGAAGCAGCATGTGAAAAAGCGTTGTCTTACACCCCAAATCCCAGCTTCAAACATGTTGACAGTATTTTAAAGTCTGGTCAAGATAAGTTGATCCCTCCCGCTGAAATCCCGCATCGCATGGATGAAAACCATTCTTTCACACGCGGAGCTGACTATTACGGGAGGAAAAAGTAATGCTAACTGAACAAACTATTGACAAATTGCTTGAGATGCGGTTAAAATCCATGGTTGGAGCCTTGCGTGAGCAGCAGGCGCAGCGGCATGGGGGTCTGACGTAAAGAAAGACCCCCGAAGATGATCTTCGGAGGCCTTTTCCGACCCGAGCACTACGCCTTATATCCCATTCCTCTCGACAGCTGATAGAGAATAAACTGATTTAGGCTAATGTTTTCTTCCTTGGCCTTTTCAGATAACGCCTGGTGTAAGGACTTAGGCATACGGACACGAAGTTGCCCTGAAAAGTCAGTGGTTTTCCTCGGTTCCGGGACTTCTCGACCTAATTCGATGCAAGCTTCAATCCATCCTCTTTTTGCATCTTCGAGATTAACAAGACACTCGTCTACGGTCTCGCCGTCTGACATACAGCCGGGAAGGAGAGGGATCTGGGCGAACCAGCCGCCGCCCTCATCCTCAGCGAGCTTCCGGATCTTAATCTCATAATCTAATTTCATATAAAACTCTAATTCTTTCACTCTTCCTCGCTCCCTTCTAGTTTTCGGATTGCATCCAGAGCTTCTTTGACATAGACAGATTTGATTGGACGGGCAAAGGGGATAGTTAGGATTTCTGTAAGATCAGGATGAGTGTACTGAAAATGGCTTGTTCCGCTTCGCTGTTTACGCCGCTCAAAACCAAAGCGAATAATTAGCTTTTCTAGCTCCTCGAACGTTACGTCTTTTGGATTTCTTACGATTTCCGCATAGAGTTTATCAAACTTGGTCAACCCAATCACCTCTCGAATTAATGATACCATATTTGGAACCGTTCTACAAGCGCGTTTTTGAAATTTCTGTAAAAAGAGCACTTCTATTTTTAACGACGAAAGGACTCCTTTTTTCGATTATCAGAATACATTATTAACAAAATCTACCCCTGATTTGCGCATCCTCGAATTCGGAGTTAGCATTGTGCTGTCATCAACTCTTTAAACCTCAGGGTACCAAGTGGTCCAGAGTTTTTCTGAATGTAACAAAACTGCATTGTGTTACATCTGAATTGTCAGAATCGTTTCCCATTGTGTGAGTGTGTGAGGGTACGACCCCGTTGGGAACAATTATTGGCGAGATATTACCACCTTGTGGTGCACCGACTACGGTGTCTCTGTATTCCCCATTCTCCAGAATTCCAGACTTAAGAAACCTGGATATCAGTCTATGAATATTGAAATCTGCTATTCTATGGTCTATGAACTTCAATACCCAGTTGTGGTCCATGTTGTCAAAGAAGCCCTTAATATCAGCGTCTACTACATAGTTTATCTTCTTACCTATACTCTGAGGAGCACTAGGATCTCATGTGTTACCGTAAAATATCAATGTATAGCATGCTGATTTCTACGACCCCGGGGAAGCTGCGGTTTTCTTACCATAACGTTAACCGCAGTATTGCTTTCTGTACTGACAACCACATCAGCCTTCCCGTTTTCGGTATTTCGGAGCTCAATTACTTCAACCTTTCGGCTTTCAGCCTACTACCTCGTTTGCCTACGCTTAAAGACGTGAGTTACCCCACTTCCTCCAAGGCTAACTACGGGCGGTTGGTCTACCTTACCCGATGGGATTCCCACCCACTATATTTTACGACCTGGCACATCCGCACTGTCAGGCACCGGCTCCCTGTACACTCAGTCCGCTCTGGCGGCATTCTTCGATGCGGACTCGCCAACTTTATTACAGGGCTAAATCTCTAGTCATAAAAAACCTCCTGTCTCTATTCACTCTTTTTTACAGAGTAACAAAGTTAGGAGATTTTTTCGCTACGCTATTTAGTCCATCGCTTACAGTTTTTAGGGAAGTGTTCATTCTTATTTAACGTTTTCTGTTCACTTTATTTTACCATTCACACCAGACCCCTATGGGAGAAAATATGACCCCCGAAGACGAACTTCGAAGGCCTTTTTCGACCCGAGCAGTGGAACGGATCGGGATTAAGACAACTAGGTTGATAAAGTCTCGGTGGCGAGCAACTGATCTTCTCCAATAATGATCTGACCAGTTTCTCGAGCAGAACTTAGTTTGATAGTTCTGCTTTGAGCTTCTGCACGATTTCTAGGGGCAGATCAGTTATCTCAGCAATGTCTTCTAAAGACAATCCCTTTTTCACTGCGTTTCGAGCTGCCTCCAACTTTCCTTCTGCCTTTCCTCTATTCACCGCTGTCTCTATCCTCGTTAGCTGGTCACGAAGCTCGGCTTCTCTGGCATCGTACAGCATTCTTGCCTTTTCATCCTTACTAATGATCTGCAATAAATCATAAGCTTTTTTGATGTCCTTATTCTTTTCTGCTAACATCTCAATCACTCCTTTTGATTTTGCATCTAGAAATTCCATCCATTCAATGATTCGGTCATTCTCATCTCTTGGAATAGACAAATCTGCTAGCTTTACGATCTCCAGGAAATGGACCTCTAAGATATCCGTCAACCTGTATCCGGTTTCGTCCTCTGTCAAATGATAGCTGGAATACAACTTTTGAAGTGGGGTACATTTGAAATCAACGATGTTGATGGTGATACATTTCTTTAGCTTGGAATAGGTATCACCTGGCTTTACTTGACTTGTGTACATCTTAGACCAGTAGAACATGGTTCTTTCGGGCATGAATTCTGTCGGTAATATTTGAATCTCGATATCAATTTGTTTCCCTTGTTTCGTCTTTACTCTGACATCAAGTATTCCTTTTCTATCTTCCGCGAACTCCCTTAAAAGCTCATTATTGATGATTTCTATTCCCTCAAAGTCTTCCGCCGGAACACCTAGTACGGCACTGAGGAAAGCGACTAGCAGATCTTTATTTTTTTCGTCTCCAAAGATTAGCTTGAACACGAAGTCTACTTTTGGTGACATTAGAAATCTATCGTCAGTTGGTGTTTGTTTGGTCTTACTCTTCTTGCTCCCAGCCATATTAACTTCATCCTCTCTCCTCTCTCCAGTTATATAGATATCATTTTAGCAAATCCACCGTAGTTTCACACACTCCCCAGCAGACAACCATTATTATTATCAAAACTAAACCTAACGGCCCTATGGCTCCATTATACAACAACGCACATATTAGTTCCATAAAAAGGAATGGTTTGTGCTAGACATTTCTAATTTTTTTATATGTCTCAGTTACCAAGAGGTTCAGAGTTTTGACGAATGTAACTCAACAATATTAAGTAACATAGTCGACCCCTAAAGGGATTCGACAAATTGCGGGAAGTACCAGTCCCCGACCGAGCGGTCCCCGACCGAGCGGGAACCGCGAGGCGAGCACAACCTTTCGGCTTTCAGCCTACTACCTCGTTTGCCTACGCTTAAAGAAGTGAGTTACCCCACTTCCTCCAAGGCTAATTACGGGCGGTTGGTCTACCTTACCCGATGGGATTCCCACCCACTATATTTTACGACCTGGCACATCCGCACTGTCAGGCACCGGTCCCCCATACCGGTCCCCCACAGAAAAAGAAACAGTATGGCTTCGTTGTATACGATGAAGTCATACTGTTTCTTTAGTATAGATAAAATTTATGGAAGGATAGCTTGATGACATTGGGGTCAGACCCTGGGGCTAGGACACATTCATCTTAAATTCTTTATCTCCTCTTCTGACATGCCTGTAATTTCGGAGATTGATTTCATGTCCATGCCCTTTTTAAGTAGTTTTTTTGTTACTTCCTGTTTTTCTTCTTCTCTGCCTTCTCTTTTGCTCTGCCTAATTGCCTCTCTTAGCCTCAGTTCTGCTTCTCTAACCGCAGCCATTTCATCTAGGACTGCCTTACGCCTATCAAAATATTCTTCGCGTATCTTGGGGTCATCACTTGATTTTTCCCATTCTTCCATCGCTTGATTCAACACTGGGTCTTGCACAGCAATCTCCTCCAATGTCTTAAATACCGGGGTCCCCAGGTCCCCATAAGTTTAAGTTGGTGTCAGGCTCAGGTCCCCCCCCCCACTTAGTTATAGCTATTTCTTGTCCAGTCTTTAATATCTCTGCGACAAGTCCAGAAGGTTCAGTGAGGTCGCTTATTATAAATGCTAGGGGTTGTAAATCTAATCCGGAATCCGCTGCCTGTAAAAACAAGAACCTAAACCTTTCAATAGGCTCCATCCCAATAAAATCGTCCGAAAAGACCGCCAAATCAATATCGCTATCGCTAGAAAACTGTCCTTTGGCATATGAACCGAAAAGTATAACCTTATCAATTTTTATCTGATCACCAACCCTTCGCAGATAATCAGATATTATCTCTTGAATTGGCTGAGGGACTGAAGCCATACAAACACCTCCTCAGTCTTATTAAGCACTTCTTTTGCCCTTGTTTCAGTAATATTTGAGGATAGTTGTCGTTTATAATCAGGATATCTTTCAGAGATGTAATAAAACAGTAAGTCTGAAAAGAAAGGTTTATATTCCTGGGCTTTATCAAATACATGATTTCCAGTTTCATACCCAAATTGTTCCACTTCCATTAACCCCTTGAAAATTAACCAGATATTATGAGTTCGAGTCGGTTCCCGATCAATATATAAAACATAAAGACCTTTAACAAGCTTTTCAGTAGCCTGCTGCGCCATAAACGCTACGTATAGATATCTTCCTGATTGCAACATAACTCTTGCCGTTTCAAGATCGTAGTTCGCTTTGCATTCCCAATACTTAAACTTTTCAAGAGAATTCATGTCCTAATCACCCTCTCCAAAACGTACATACCCATATTATACCATGTCCTTGGAGACAAATAAACGTAACCGACCAAAGATTTGATAGGGACAAGTAGAAGATCTGATCAGACCGTTCAGTGCTTTTATAGTTGACCACTGCGACCGATAATAACTCTTACGTTCAGTAAGAGTCAGAATTGGTCGTATAACATCTAACATCGAACCCAAGTTTTCACAAGCTAACCAATAAGTTGATGAGTTGGTGTCAGGCACCGAGGTCTTTCCCTCCATCCCTTTGTATTATTGAGATAGTTTCTCATAGATAAAGTATGTTGACCATACGCCGGTATATTAAGCGCTTACGACCGTTTGCGCTAGCACAAACAGTTAAGCTGTAAACACAGTAAAGAAATAAGGGATAGTTCGTTCATAGACTACTATGACTACTATCCCTTATCTTAGCATAGTTAACGAACGGGAGGGCTTCCCTCGATCACAAACAGAGCAGATCATGCCAAATTCGACCCGAGGGCTTGGTATATAATTGGGCGGTATCGTGGTTCTGGGATTGATATTCCTTCTGTCCTGGCCGCATCAAGCCATGCCTTTTTGGCTTTTTGCAGTCCCTGCAACGCCTCTTCAGGAGTATGTCCGAAAGCCGAACAGCCTTTTAGGTCAGGAATATCTGCTATATACCCACTATCTTCTTCACTGTAAAATATATTTACGTGGTAATCCATCACTTCATCATTCCCCCATCCTTAGTCTATTCAGCTCAACAAGTTTCAGTAGTTGCCTTATTTGATAGGGCTTGGCCATACCATTGACATTTTGAAGATTGATTAACTCCCGTACCTCCGGATGGACAAAAATATGATGGCTACCATTAATTCGTGCAAGTCGGAACCATATGCCTTAGTAAGTGCAACTATCTCTTCAAATCTAATGTTTTTTGAGCTAGATAGAATACGTTCTAATATCCGCCGAGTATTCAATTAAAAAGCACCGTCCCCTCCTCACTACAATATATCCATTTCTTGGTACATCTTATCACGATAATTGGATCTAATCAATAAGAGCATGTTTCGGCCTAATCGTTGTCCGATTTACGTTTGAATGTAACATTGGCGAACCCTTACCGGGTACAAGCTAAATAAGTTGGTGTCAGGCACTGGTACTCTGGTACTAAGCGCTTTGTTGGGAGAGGTCACAGAATCTAAGTCTACTTCACTCTATAACGCATCCTGTTACCATATTTCTGTGAAGATAGAAGGCCTTTGCTTTCGAGTTTAAGGACAAAGTTTCTAATTGTCGCATAAGCTGCGTTTTTAAAGTCCTTTTCCAGTTGCTTAGTCGAAAATTCATTGGTTCCGTATGCAGAGAGAACATAATAAAATAAATCCTTTTCCTTGGCTGTAATCTCTCCTGTTTGAAGCAGGTTATTAAATATTTTGAGCGCATTTGTCGGCTCAGCCTTTTTCTGAAGCTTAGTAAGTACATTATCAATAAAATAGCTTACAAAGGGGGTTATATCTAAAATTTCTGACACCTTAGAATTATTCGATATTAAAGTAAACGCCTTATAATACAAGCCCTTGCTTTCATTGATATATGCAGAAAAAGGTATGAACAAAGAAGAAGTATATCCTATTTGTACCAGATACCAAAGTTGCAGTAACCGGGCCATTCTCCCGTTGCCATCAAAATAGGGATGGAGGTAGGCAAAATAATAATGAATTATGATAGATTTAATAACTTGATCCAAACCATCGTCTATATAGATATAGTCGATCATATTTACAATATACTCAGGAAGCAGATGATAACTGATTCCCTGATGCTCTATGTTTTGCCCAACCACATAAACTGCGTCATGACGATATTTATGCTCAGGCATCAGCCTGTCCTCATCGTCTAAAAAATCGCCGACCGCAAGCATAAACAACTGATATAGATTTTCCTCTGTAATTTTGTTGGCAGGTTCCGCTATGAAATCTAAGCCACGCTTAATGCCATAAGCTTTATTCTCATTACTTGTTTCGGGCGCTCCGCCATTTAAGATTTTTCTAACACTCTCCCTTGATGAGTCAATCTGTTCAATGGACAGTGTTGAAATAATTTCGTCCTCCATTGCCTGTATGCCATACTTTTCACTTGAATAGGAGGCCGCGAGTGCTTTAATAAGCTGTGCCGTCATGTTGATTTTAGCGGGCAGCAACACAGTGGGCTTGCCCTTAAAGTCAAGCAAAGTGAGTTTATGATAAAAGCTATCATTAAGCGTATCCAAATATCCCGCTAGATTTTCCTCCCCAAATTTATACTTAAGCTTATTAATATCCAAAGCGTTTTTATCACTGAACATCTCAGTAAAGGTTTTCAGTTCCATAGCTTCCCTACTTTCGATACTATTTAGTATCACTTACTATCAATATGAGTATACCACATAAGCACAAAAAGTAAACCCATTAATTTACATTTTGTTTCCTGCTCATATCAAAAATCAATTTGTTTAAAGCCTTTGGGAAGGCATCTTAAATATGTCTATACGTTATACACGTACATCTGAATGGATTGCTGATGATGGCGGTAACGATGTTTGTTTAATGAGAAACATCGGAGACCATGACCATTATTTGCGTCCTCCATACTAAATAAAAGTGACTTGTTTTTTATCAAAACTCACTCTCATGCGTCCATAACGAGCGTTATGACAAAATTCCGAAAAGCAAGACCCCTATGGGAGGAAATATTCCCCCCGAAGGCGAACTTCGAAGGCTTTTTTCCGACCTGAGCACCTGTCCTCACCTTTTCACAAGTTAAACAATAAGTTGATAAGTTGGTGTCAGGCACAGGTAGCCTGCGGGTTCGCTCTTCTTTGGTATAGATAACCTTGGGGAGGCCTTCCCTCGATCAGAAAAATTAACTAGGTTTGAGTAATAAATGGTATACTATGCTTAACAGAATGTCTGAAATACTGAAAGGCGGTAATGATATGCAAGCACAAGCGAAAAAGAAATCGTTCGGCTTTGTGCGACTAGGAAAACGTACTGTGGTCACGCTTGGGGCAGAGGTTAAACGGGAGCTACGATTGACAGATGGTGACGTTTTCGAGTTGTGTGTTGAAGATGGAAGAATAATTCTGGAACCTAAAAAGCTTATTCCAGCCGACCAGCAGTGGTTCTGGACTGAAGAATGGCAAGTCGGGGAACGTGAAGCTCAAGCTGAAATAGAAGCAGGTAAAGTTAAACATTTTGACTCAATGGAAGAGTTCCTTACAGATTTGGGGAAAGAAGATGAAGATTGATAGTATTTCTCGTTTCAAGCGAGCATTCAAAAAGTTGCCTAAAGATGTTCGAGCTCTTTTTATGGACAAGATGTATCAGTTTCAGGACGATTGGCAGCATCCTTCTTTCAGGGTCAAACGGATTCAAGGAACCGATAGCATTTGGGAAGGTAGCTTGAATATGTCCATACGTTTTACATTTGAATGGATTACCGACGATGAAGGTAACGATGTTTGTTTAATGCGAAACATTGGAGACCACGACCATTGTTTGCGTCCTCCATACTGAGCTCATGCATCGCATCCTCCAAAAATCATAGGCTGATTGCTTTTGGTGATTTTCCTTCGGAGTCCGATAAAGCGTATTACGTGTACGTGAACTAAGCCCCCCTTCAGGTCATGTTCATGGTCCTAATACAGGGGGAATTCAAGGTTGGAGCCATTTGACGTTTAGCCTACAGACTATCGTACAGACTGTCGAACCAGAGTTTTCACAAGCTAAACAATAAGTTGATAAGTTGGTGTCATGTCAGGCACCGGTCCCTCTCGACAAATTCCGGGAAGTATCAGTCCCCGACCGAGGACAAAAAGATGCTTAATTCCATTTTCTCTAGCTGCTATCACCATTGGGAGTACTCCACTGACGGGACGCAGCTCTGCATTGAGGGATAATTCACCGATAAAGGCGGAATCTGAGAGCATCTCTGGATCGACCAGGATTTGTCCCGACTCCTGCAAAAGACTTACTGCCATCGCTAAATCAAAATGAGAAATCCGGGAAGTACCAGTCCCCGACCGATGTGTTCTTACTTCTTTATCTGACTCCTTGCACCTTCTGTCCAGAGACGACAACTTTTCCTTCAAGCTCCATCTGACAAAGCAGTTCAAGCAAGCCACTCAAGTCTCCATTACATATACTGAGAAGGTTCTGGACAGCCTGGGGCTGATCAAGCATATCAAGAATCGCCTGTTCTTGGGGATTAGTCGTACAATCCAACTTCTCCTGTTTTTTCATTGCCCGAGGTGGGCTTAATTGATCATTAGCCGAAGAACACTTTACTTCAATTTCATTATTGTCTATCAATTGCCGCGGCTCCAGATAAACCTCTGCTCCGTTCAATAGCAAACGATTCGTTCCTACACTTTCCGGACTATAAATACTATTTGGAACAGCCAAAACCTTGCGGTTATATTCCAGCGCGTACTTTACCGTAATCAACGCTCCACTCCGTTCAGTGGCCTCGACGACCAAAAGCTTATCTACCCAGGCAGCCAAAAGCTTATTCCGGTTCGGGAAATATTCCTGACGCGGACGCGTACCCGGAGGATAAGAAGAAATGACGGCCCCATTCTCAATAATTTCCTCCATTAGCGTTTGATGTTCCGGAGGGTAGCAGATATCCACCCCATTCGCCACGAAGGTTAAGGTATATCCCCCTGCCTTGAGGCAAGCTGTATGGGCATAACTATCTATACCCTTCGCCATCCCACTGACCACTGTAACCCCTGCCATACCTAGGAAAGCTGCTGCTTCAGCAGCCACTTCCTTTCCATAGGAGGTGCAGCGCCGACTTCCGACAATTCCAATACATAACGTCGGTAAACGTAAATTCCCGCGATAGTAAAGCACTGCAGGTAGGCTTGAAAACCTATTTATATAGTAAGGAAAATATGGATTATCATAGGTTAAAAGATGAATTTTGTACCTTCGCATGAGCTCTTGTACCCTTTTAGCAGTATCTAAAGAGCGCTGACTTAATAACGTCTCAATGAGGCCCGACCTAAGGCCCTGAATACTCAACAGTTTCTCGTGCGTAGCCTGATAGACTGCCCTCGGCGAACCCAATCCGTTCACAAGCTTTCTTGAAGTTGCTGGGCCTATTCCTTTAAGATGACTTAGCCAAAGCCAATAAATCTCCACAGCAACCTCCCAAATAACTCATTTAAACCACGAGCATGCCACTTCGTTCCTTATCCAGGTCCCGACTCATCAGAGCAGCACTCACATCCTTTTTACGAATAACCTCTGACTCCTCGAGATCAGCGAACGTTCTCGCAATCTTAAGAAACTTATTATACGTCCTTGCACTGTAATGAAACTTTTCGAAGGCAAGACTTAAAAGCTTGGTACTGTCCGAATCGAGCTGACAAAATTCTTTGATCATCGCCTCACTCATCTGCGCATTCGAGTTAACATTAGTGACCCCAACAAACCGCTTTTGTTGAATACGCCTTGCCCTCTGAACTCGTTCTCGAAGTTCAGCCGAGCTTCGCCCTTTCTCCTGGGCAGATAGATTGAAGAAATCCACCGGTTGAACATACTTATGGACCTCAATCCGATCCAAGATCGGGCCAGAAAGTTTCTGCCGATACTTCAGAACCTCATAATCTGTGCATCGACACCGTAATTGCCCATGATGCCCACAAGGACACGGATTCATAGCAGCAACGAGCATAAAATTAGCTGGAAATGTCCCAGTGCTATTAACCCGTGAAACGGTAACGACCTTATCTTCCATGGGTTGTCGAAGAGCATCTAAACTCTTCTTGTCAAACTCCGCGATCTCATCGAGAAAAAGGATTCCATTATGAGCCAAAGAAATTTCTCCAGGAACCACAGGGCTTCCACCACCCACGAGTGAATTCATCGAAGCATTATGATGAGGTGACCGAAAGGGACGTTCTGTAATCAAACTTCCCCGTTCACGCAAATGTCCAGTAACACTATAGATTCTCGTAATCTCAAGAGCTTCTTCCTCACTAAGTTCGGGCATAATAGTTGAAATCCGTTTTGCAATCATAGATTTTCCACAGCCTGGTGAACCAATCATAAGAATATTGTGCCCTCCAGCTACGGCCGCAACAATATACTCGATCAACACATCTTGCCCTCGAACATCAGCAAAGTCAAGGCCCTCATGGGGATCGAATAATTGTTCCACTTCTTCGAAAAGCGGCGGAAAATACTCTTTTTTCCCCTGCAAATAATCAGCGACTTCAACTAAGGATTTAAATGCATAAATGTCCAACCCTTTAACAAGACTCGCCTCACGATAATTTTCAATCGGGACAAAAAGATGCTTAATTCCATTTTCTCTAGCTGCTATCACCATTGGGAGTACTCCACTGACGGGACGCAGCTCTGCATTGAGGGATAATTCACCGATAAAGGCGGAATCTGAGAGCATTTCTGGATCGACCAGGATCTGTCCCGACTCCTGCAAAAGACTTACTGCCATCGCCAAATCAAAATGAGAGCCACTTTTCTTGACTCCGCTCGGGGCTAAGTTGATTACTACTTTGAGCTTGGGAAACTCAAAACGTCCATAGGTCAAGGACGCCTCTAAGCGGTGGGCCGCCTCTTTGACAGCAGTATCCCCCATTCCGACAATATTGACTGAGGGCTGTCCATGAAGCGTCACTGTTTCTACTGTCACCAAATAAGCATTTATACCAGATAAAGCAAACGAACGACAAACAGTCGCCATTCTAGTGAACCTCCTCTCTCCTCATCTGGATTATCGTCTACATCCACCTGAATCAAACTTTCACAAAGCGCTTCAGAAAAAATCCTAACACCTTCTTAAATGTATTCGACCTTATCTACCGTTTTCCTACTGATAAACCACAATTTTCTATAAAATACACTTCTTAACTAAATAAAAGACAACCTCTAAATATTGCGGTTGCCTTTGAAAATTTGTGGAACGCTATATTCTGCTCTCTATTACAAGACATTCGGTAATGTTGAGGTGGTACGCCCTGGAACTTACTATGAATACCTTACTAAACAAAATCTAACCCCTGAGTGACGTACAGCATCCACTCAATAATTCGCCCTCTACATACAGGCGATAACGTTCAACCCTTGGCTCAGAAAAGTAGCCCAAGGTTTTCTCGGTAGTGACAAGTGAGTCCTGCCGAATACCCATATAAACACGATAACTGCTCCAGGTATAATCGATCGGTAGCTCTGTCATATTAGCCCGTACAGAGTTTAAGTGTATATATCTACTAATTTCCAAGTGATACTGATCAGTTTCAATAAGTTCAGACTTAAAACGATCCTGGAAGAGATGTCCTACAAAGTTATATTTGATTCCAATGCTGAAAGTACCAAAATTACCTCTTTTACCTCACCCAAATTGGAAATTATAGGACTTGAGCATCTCCTCAACCGAAAACCCTCTATGACAGAGTAGAATATAGATTGATTTTGGGTTTAAACATCCTATTTTCTTGACCTCTTTTGGATTTTTCCTATCAAATGGAGACAGGTATCCCTTGATTTGATGTAGATAATTTTTTGATTACTTTCTTTCGGATATCTCCTCTAAAGAACCGAGCTAACTGTCGAAAATTATGGGCGATAATTTTGGCACCCAGCACCAGTTTGCATTTTACGATTCCGCGAACATTCAATTTACCTGCGTTATGTGCTCGTTTTAATGCTGAGTTCGTTCCCTCGATCGCGGCTCGTTTACTGGTGGATTCTTTCCGCTCTTCCCGATTTGTTATTTTCATACGAGCCTCTTCTGCGGTCAATGCCTTTTGATTCACATACAAAACGGTATCTTTCTTCTGAAACTTAACTCGGCAACTCTTTTTGTAGGGACATTCCCGACAGATCTCAAGTTGAAAGTGAGCGCTTAAGACACCACTCTTTTCATTGAAACTCGTTCGTAAGGGGGAATGGTTTGCTGGACATAGAACGATTGTTTTCTTATTTTCTATCGTAAATGTACTGTAGGGGAGTTTATCACTGGAGGCCTTACGACCCGTCATATCTGTGAAGTGCATCGTAATTCCATGAGCTTCGGCCTCTTCCACAACGTCAGGACTATAATAGCCTCCATCAGTATATAGATCTTTAACCCCCTGCTCTGCAATAGTTGCTAAGCTCTGATTTAGCATTTCGACGTCGCTGGTCGTATTGGGGGCTACATCAAAATGAGTCACGACTTGAACAGGATTATCATCGGCACAGGTTTCCGTTAGATTTAAGGCATAGCCCACATGCTTTTTGCCGCCTTTATTGCGGTAGGTCGCATCCGTGTCATGCGCCGACTGAAGAGAATTAGAAGAAATTTCTCGATCTCCTTTGGCGATCCATTGGTTTTGTTGTTCGTTGAACGTGGCTTGTTCATTCAAGAATCGGTCCATAGTCTGTATTACGGGAGTTTCTTTCAGTTCGGGTTGTCCTTCAACTAATTGAAGCAATTCGGCGCAATGATTGATGATCATTTGAATTCGGGATTGGATATCCGTTGCCTTAAGTTGATAAAGAAACTTTGTCTTGTAATCCGCTTTAAGAAAGATTCTTAATGAATCGTTTAAGAGAGTTTCTGGAAGAGCTTTTACTCCACAGACTAAGACATCATAGGCAAGAGAGAGTCGTCCACCCAACTTAATGTTGGACATGATCTGAGTTGAATCCATACGTCCTTCACTAGTACTAAGTCCAGCAGCTTTAATGAAGTGATCTGTCAGCTTTTTAAACTGCTCAAAGATGAGGTCTGCTCTATCTGGGTGTTCAAGGGAATAATTATAGAGCCTGGAGCGGAATTCATAGAGTGTTCGAGGTGCAAAATAACGTTCTCCTAAGGTGCGAAGGCCTAAGGCAAAAGAAATTTGATAGTTAAAGGCGTACTCATCCAGAAGAACTTCATCTGTAAATTCCTTTAAGTGTTTGATCAAATCCAGTCCTATCAAAATATTCACTGGAAAGTTCGGACGTCCATTGTCACTGGAGTAGAGAGGAACAAATAAACTTTCGTCAATTTGACAGAAAACATGCTTATAGAAGAGTGCGGCCCAAGAATTCTGCAGTTTATGAGCCAGTCGAGAATCCATGCCATTAAGGCTATTGAACAAATTATCTTGTAGGTGTCCATTATTTTTGCGGAACATCTGCATATACCCCCATAAAGTTGAATTATATCTTAAATACTACTGATTTCTTCATAATACTTAATAATTCAACTTCTGAAGGTCATTTTCCTTCTCAATTTCGGCAATATTAAGGGGTTTTTGCAGCAGAATC
>NZ_BAAHYN010000030.1:0-20641 GCF_054657535.1 Desulfosporosinus burensis | reverse complement strand
ATAATTGTGAGGCAGCAACTTTTTTCGAAATGTTGAAAAACAAGGAAGGGGGGTTTTGGGGGCGGAGGTGGTGGGGGGCGGGGCGTTTAAACCCCCTTATAAGGGTGTTAAAAGGACCGACCCCCCAACACGCGTCCGCTTCCAACGCGTGACGACCACTTATTTACGCAACAATTTTCTAGACTTCCAAAAATAATCAAGGCCGGATATCACTGTAAAAAACAAGGCTATGTATAAAAGCGGTTGCCCAATGTGAATCCCGATCAGCGAAAGAGGCCAGTCTTGTAATAAAAGTGCGGAAATTGCCACCACCTGAGTAATGGTTTTAATTTTGCCAAGTTTGCTGGCACTAATCACTACCCTATCCACTGAAGCGACCATACGAAGTCCCGTCACAGCAAACTCTCTAGCCAAGATAGTCCAAGCAATCCAAGCAGTCACCTGCCCCAGTTGAACTAAGGAGATGAGTGCCGCAGATACTAAGAGTTTATCCGCCAATGGATCCATGAATTTACCTAAGTTTGTAACTTGGTTACGCTTTCGAGCAATATAACCATCCAAACCATCCGTCGCTGCAGCTAAAATAAAGATTACAGCAGCGACTATCTCTTGATGGGGGAACAGTGTATATCCTTTTGGTACTTTAAGAAGTAAAACGGTCATAAACACGGGTATCAAAACAATTCGCGCTAGAGTTAAACGATTGGCTAAATTCACGAGACAACCACTCCCATTAAATCGTAGCTATCCGCCTCAAGGATGCGAACTTTGATCATGTCACCCACATGAATCGACGCCTGAACCCCCGTGATATAGACTTGGCCATCGATTTCAGGAGCATCCCCTTCGGTTCGGCCCATCCATCGTCCGTCCGGTAGTTTCTGCTCAAGTAGCACAGTTACAATCCTATCAACCCAACGTTGTTGCCGCTGCCCAGAAATTGATTGTTGTTTCTGCATAACCAGATCTCTGCGTTGCTCACGTATCTCTGGCAAAACCTGATCCTCTCTTTGACCTGCAGGAGTACTTTCCTCTTGAGAATATGAAAACACTCCAAGGCGGTCAAACTGAACACGCTGTATGAAATCAAGCATCGTCTGGAATTCTTGCTCTGTCTCTCCGGGAAAACCCGTGATCATAGTCGTTCGAAGCGTAATGTCAGGCATAGCAGCGCGCATTTTTCCAATCAGTACTTCTGCTTCCTCGATCGTACCTCTTCGATTCATTTCTTTAAGAACCTTATTATTGGTATGTTGCAACGGTAGATCAATATACTTACAGACCTTAGGTTCTTGACGCATGACTTCAATAAGTTCATCTGTAAAACGCTCAGGATAGCAATACATTAAGCGGATCCACTCAATCCCTCCAATCCGAGCCAGCTTGCGAATAAGCTGAGGTAATCGCAGTTCTCCATAAAGATCATGTCCATAGCGCGTCGTATCCTGCGCCATCACCATAATTTCCTTGACCCCTTGAGATGCCATATTCTCAACTTCTCGGATCACGGACTCCTCCGGACGGCTACGGAAATTCCCACGTACAGAGGGAATAACACAATAGGTACAATAGTTATCACAGCCTTCTGCAACTTTAACATAAGCTAGATAATCCGGGGTAGAACGTTTGCGAGGGGTTTTCTCATCATGAAGAAAATCGGGTTTTCCTTGTTTTAAAAGGGATAAGCGCTCCCCTTTAGTCACTTGCACCAACTTAGTGATTTCATCAATATTTCCAGTTCCCAACACACCATCTAATTCGGGAATTTCCAGCATCAATTCAGACCCATATCGTTGAGCCAAGCATCCTGTCACAAATAAAGCTTGACAAGAACCGCGATCCTTGAGACTAGCCATTTCAAAAATCGTTTCAATCGATTCTTCCTTTGCCGATTGTATAAAGGTACACGTATTGACGACTATGATATCCGCCTCTTCAGTATTATCCGTTAAAATATGATTCTCTGCTAGCAATCCTAACATTACTTCGCTGTCCACTTGATTTTTGGGGCAACCTAAAGTAACAACAGCAACTTTCTTCGTCAACGTTACACCTCATATCATTGGTTTACCTTTCTTAGTATAAACCAACACTACCACAAGGTCAAAAAATAAAATATATCTTTCCTAAAATATTACCTCTGCCACGCAGCAGTGAACCATCCTTATTTGTTAAGATCCTGCCTACTCGCTGTCGCAATATAAATCACATTCTCCGCAATGTTCGTGGCATGGTCAGCAAATCGTTCGAGGTAACGGCCTACGAAGATCAGGTACATTCCCTGGTCTAAGTTTTCCGTTTCTTCGGTCATAATCACCAAAAGATCCCGTACGACTTTTTTGTAGAGACGATCAACTTGGTCATCTTGCTCAGCCAGTTCATGGGCAAGTTCCATGTTTTCACTTGCATAGGCTTCTAAACCCTGTCTCATCATTCTCAGTGCCATTTCCGCCATCTGTGGAATGTCAATCAGGGGTTTACAGAGAGGTCCATCAATTCTCCTTACTATTTTTGCGATGTCTATCGCCAAATCGGCCATCCTTTCCAAGTCTGTCGATATTTTCATCGCCGAAATAATTTTACGTAGGTCCTTGGCAACGGGTTGCTGCGTGGCTATCAATAGCACACACAGATCATCTACTTGTCGTTCAAAGTCATTGACCTTTTCATCCTCAGCAATCCAAAAATCCGCTTGTTTTCGGTCTAGGGATAATAAGGTTTCCATGCACCCTTGTAGGATCCTTCCGACTTCTTCACCCATGTCCTTAAGTAACTTTGTCAAACCGAGTTGCCCTTCATTGAGTGACTGACGCATTAATAATTATCCTCCTTCTTTATCCAAAACGGCCTGAAATATAGTCTTCTGTTCGTTTATCATGCGGATTTGTAAAGATATCCGAAGTTGGTCCATGTTCCACAAGCTCTCCGTTCAGGAAAAACGCTGTGGAATCAGCAATTCGAGCGGCCTGTTGCATATTATGCGTGACAATGAGAATGGTGTAATCTACTTTTAATTGCCTAATTAATTCTTCAATATGCATCGTGGCGATTGGGTCTAAAGCAGAAGCAGGCTCATCCATGAGTAGTACTGAAGGTTCCACCGCTAGCGCCCTAGCAATACAAAGACGTTGTTGTTGTCCACCAGACAAGCTCATACCTGAATAATTCAAGCGATCTTTCACTTCATCCCATAAAGCCGCCATACGCAAACTTTTTTCTGCAATAGCTTGCAGTTTTTGTTTATTCGTCATTCCATTAAGTTTCACGCCTGCTACAACATTATCATAAATACTCATAGAAGGAAATGGATTGGGTTTCTGAAATACCATACCTACCATCTTACGCAATGCGACAGGATCTCGTTCATAAATACTTACCCCTTCTAAGATAATTTCACCCTTTACTTTTGTCCCCGGCATAGTCTCATGCATACGGTTTATACAGCGGACAAAGGTAGATTTTCCACACCCCGACGGACCAATGATGGCTGTGACGTTATTTAGTTCAATTTCCATAGTTATGCCTTTAAGAGTTTTATTGGACCCATACCAAGCTTCAAGATCACGAACACTTAAACTCTGACCCATTAGAAAACCACCTCCTAGTTACTCCGCGATCGAAAGGCAAAACGCGCACTCAAATTCAGTATAACCACTAGGGAAATCAAAACGAGTGATCCTGCCCATGCTTGTTGATGCCACTCTTTATAGGGAGACGTTGCATACTGAAAAATTTGAACGGGTAAGGAAGCCATTGGTTCATTCAGGGAACGTGTCCAATACTGATTTCCCAAAGCTGTGAAGAGGAGTGGTGCTGTTTCTCCAGCTACACGGGCCACAGCGAGCATCGCCCCAGTGATAATCCCTTTGGCTGCGGTCGGCAAGATTATTCTCAAAATTGTTTTCCCTTTGGAAATTCCCAACGCATAACCTGCCTCCCTGATCGAATGGGAAACGAGTTTTAACATTTCTTCTGTCGAGCGAATGATCAAAGGAATCATAATAATCGCTAAAGCTAGTCCTCCAGCTAAGGCCGAGAAATTACCCATTTTTAAGACGACTGCTGTATAAACAACAATACCGACAATTATTGAAGGAATTCCCGTTAAAACATCCGTTGCAAAACGAACTCCGACACTTACCCAGCTATGTCGATCATACTCTGTTAGATAGATTGCTGCCAGGATCCCGATCGGGATTCCAATAAGGCTGGCGATTAAAACCATAATTAAGGTTCCCACGATGGCATTCGCCATTCCTCCCCCCGATAAACCCATGGCCTTGGGTAAGTTCAGAAAGAAATTTAAGCTTAACGCTCTAAAACCATGCTCTACAACATAACCAAGAACTCCAAACAACGGAATTAGGGCAATGATCGTCGCTAAAATAAAAACACCCATCATTATCCAATTTATTGACTTACGGAGGGATTTCATACAAGATTACCTCCCTTCGGACCCCTTGCTACAGACCAAATCAGTAATCGAGCAAAAACATTTAGAATTAGGGTTATTCCAAATAGGATAAGTCCTATCTCTACAAGCGCGCTCAAATAAAGATCGTAGGTCGCCTCTGTAAATTCGTTGGCAATCACCGCTGCCATCGAATAAGCGGGAGCAAACAAGGAAGGGAGAATATCGGGGCGATTTCCGATCACCATGGTGACTGCCATAGTTTCGCCCAGCGCACGTCCCAAGCCCAGCATGATCCCACCCATGATTCCTGATTTAGCATAGGGAAGAACTGCCAAGCGAATCATTTCCCACTTCGTAGCCCCCAAGGCCAAGGCTGCTTCTCTTTGCATATTGGGCACCGCCGCCATCACCTCCCTAGAAATCGCTGCAATTGTTGGAAGGATCATTACCGCCAAAATCAGCCCTCCTGCTAACATCCCAAAACCTACTGGGGTGCCTTGAAAGAGGGGGAGAAACCCTAACCATTTGGCCAGTCCTGGTTGAACAGTTTCCCTCAGCCAAGGAGCTAAGACGAATATCCCCCATAATCCGTACACTACACTGGGAATCGCTGCCAACATCTCCACTAAAAAACCAACCACTGTACGAACCTTAGAGATTGCCATCTCATTGAGGAAAATGGCCACACCAAGTCCGATTGGAGCTGCCAAGAGCAAAGCTATGAGCGAGGTCACTATAGTCCCATATATAAAGGGAAGTGCCCCAAATTGTTCCTTTACAGGATCCCAAACACGACCAGTAATGAAACTAAAACCAAACTTTTGAATACTTGGGCGCGCTGCGTGGAACATCTCCCACCCCATCCATATCATGAGAACCACAACACTAATTGCCATCAAGAGCGTCAAAAGTCGCAAGGTTTGATCTCCTATGGACGTTTTGAATTTATTTTTCTTGCTCATATTCAGATCCTTCCGCCTTCTCGTCCAGCTCAAAAATTGCCAAACATGCTATATACTTAACGCAAACGAGTTTTTTCTAGATAACTTCCCTTCAATTCTACTTTAATATCGGCTGTCCTTGAAATGTGACCGATTTAAGCATCACTTCTTCACGGCTTACTAAGCTCGCAGGCAACTTTGGGTAATGCAATTCCTCTGAAAGATTCTGACCGTCATGAATAGCCCAGTTTATAAAGTTTACTAGGGCAGTTCCTTTGTCCTTATCTTTTTGATCCTGATAGATTAATGCCCAAGCGAAACCAGCTATTGGATAGGCGTCATCACCGGGAGCATTGACAATCGACACCCTCATATCTTCCGGAATCGTTGCTGCCGCTGCCGCTACAGATGTTGAATGAAGAGACGGGACGATCCACTTACCTTCCTTGTTTTGCATCGTGGCATAAGATAAATTGTTTTGAACAGCATAAGCTAGCTCTAAATATCCGATCGTACCAGGAGTTTGTTGAATCACTCCTGCCACACCAGCATTTCCTTTTCCTCCTATCCCAACTGGCCAATTCAAGGATGTTCCTTTACCGACCTTACTTGACCACTCTGGGCTGACACTGGTGAGATAGTCTGAAAAAATATACGTTGTCCCACTCCCATCTGAACGACGAGCAACGGTAATTATTGTGTCTGGCAAAGATACACCCGGATTTTCGGTTGCAATCCGCTGATCATTCCAATGGGTGATTTTGCCAAGGAAAATATCCGCAAGTACCGTAGGACCAATTTTGAGATTTTTCGGGACATTGGGAACATTATAGGTGACTGCCACCGCACCTAAGGTTAAAGGGATATGCAGGATTTTCCCACCTTTAGCTGCTTTTTGTTGCTCCTCTGTCATTGGACCATCCGTCGCCCCAAAATCAAGGGTTTGCTCTGAGACTTGTTTAATTCCTGCCCCGCTACCAGTACTTTGATAATTAATTGTGATATTTGAATTGTTCTTTCGATACTCTTCGATTTGTTGATTGAGTAATGGAAAAACAAAAGAGCTTCCAGCACCGGTTAGATTTACCGGCGCAGCCTTCTCTTGACCAGATGGGGTACTCGGGTCTTGCGCTCCGCAACTTACGAGAGTAAACGCTAGCATACCTATTATGACCGCTGTTAGAAATTTAACCATTTTCCTAAACATAAATTTCCTCCTTGTCGGATATTTTTCACCGACCAAAAATAATGGTT
Organism: Desulfosporosinus burensis; assembly: GCF_054657535.1. Lineage (NCBI taxonomy): Bacteria > Bacillati > Bacillota > Clostridia > Eubacteriales > Desulfitobacteriaceae > Desulfosporosinus > Desulfosporosinus burensis. The sequence goes on along the minus strand of NZ_BAAHYN010000030.1, from coordinate 14,032 downwards.
CCTTAACATTACCTGATTAACTCTAATCTATCTCTGTGTAAAGTTTGTGTTAAATGGCAACATTTAATGTGTGAAGAATAAAAGGAATTATTTAATCCTTGTCGAACGTCGAATAAGGTCCTAAGAAACTTGAGTGAGGTGTCATATTTGTTAGATAAATCTATAGATCCTGTCGATACGTGTGGTTGTGGTGACACAGGATATTTGACAACCCGTGCAGTGCCCATCGACTTGGCTCACGGAGCCGGGCGGATTGAAAATGTTCCCATTTATCACTGTCGTTCCACAGCCTGCGAAGAATATACGCTACCCACTGTTGTAGCGCGCCGTCTCGAAGAGATCGCGGAACAGATGGAAGAGGTAGAGTCATCTGAAGTGGTCTTCACTTGGGTAAACCAACAAGAGCCCGCGCTCTATTTACCTTCTGAGACCTCCCTCGACCCACTTTCTGAAGCCCAAGTCCAAGCCTTTACCCTACAGTTTGTGAACCGCGAGTATGAAGATGCCCGTGTTGTGCTGGTTGTCCCCGGTCACGCTATCTTTCTAAGAAGTACGCTCGAAGACAATGAATACTACCTGCTTCGTTATGAACCGGAAAGTCGCACGGAGGGTATTCTGTTCTCTTTTCACAAGTTTTACTATGAAAAATTAGAATTTTACTACGACGAATTCCTCGAATGGTCTGAGGATGGAGACCTTAAGGAAATCGGGCAGATTACTATGGATGAAGTTGAGGATGCGCTGAATGATGAATTTGGGGAATTGGCATAGCGGAAACGTGCAAGTCGGGGACGGTTCTTGACTTGCATTGCTCTTATCCGAGGAGGAAATTTCTTAGCCGGTTCGCACATCCTACGCCGGTATGTATTTCTTTTGGGATCGCGGCTTCGGCGATACTCTCCACTGGAGACTATCGTGTTCCATTGCTATTCACTTGTCGCTAAGGCTAAAACTCAAAACCTCTGGGCTTTCTGCAAGTGAACCGTTGAGTTTCTAAACGCCTTATTGACTGCGCTCATTGACGCAATTCTTTTCACATGTCAAATAAAAATCGACCCTAAGTCCGTTATTTGGCTTAGGGTCGATTTTTTCTTAGTTACTTATCTTTTCTTTGCTCCTTGAGGTTTTCTCTTGCCTTTATTGACGTGGTTATCAGAGCCCCTTTTGTATCGTCCCTTTTCTGTTTCTTTTGCCACTTCGCTCTGAGGCCCCTTTTTGCCTGCTGTACCTTTATACGGGGCTTCCGTACTCCGGGCATCCTTGAAGCGCCCTGGTTTACCTGCTCCACCCTTAGACGGGGCTTCCGTACTCCGAGTATCTTTGAAGCGCTCTGGCTTGCCTGCTGTACCTTTATGTGGGGCTTCCGTACTCCGAGTATCTTTGTAGCGCTCTGGCTTGCCTGCTGCACCTTTATACGGGACTTCTGTGCTCCGCGCATCCTTGAAGCGATCTAGTTTGCCTGCTGCACCTTTATATGGGGCTTCTGTGCCCCGGGCATCCTTGTAGCGTTCTGGTTTGCCTACTGCACCTTTATATGGGGCTTCTGTACTCCGGGCATCCTTGTAGCGTTCTGGTTTGCCTGCTGCACCTTTATATGGGGCTTCTGTACTCCGCGCACCCTTAAATCGCCCTGGCTTGCCTGCTGCACCTTTATATGCTTTGCCTGACGTTCCTTTGATCGGCACGTCTTTGTCTTGAACTTCTTTAACCGCACCCGCAGCGTCCTTCTTCTTCATACCTGATCGTCTTACGGGTCCTTTTTTCCTCTTAATTGGACTGCCTAGGCTGCCTAGGCTGTCTGGTTCCTTCTGATCGTCTCGCACAAACCTTCTGGCCCGAATAAGGCATTTGGGCCCATACCCGATAAGATCCTCTCGATGTGCTTGGCGCAAGGCTTCTTCGACTAATTTATGGTTTTTCGGGTTCCGATACTGGATGAGTGCCCTCTGCATCGCTTTTTCATGCAAGCTACGTGGGACATAGACCGATTCCATGGTTTGGGGATTTAAGCCGGTGTAGTACATGCAAGTGGAGAGGGTTCCTGGGGTTGGAATAAAATCCTGAACTTGTTCTGGATTTACACCCATGTCACGGACATATTCAGCCAATTCTATTGCTTCTTTAAGTGTGCTCCCTGGATGAGAAGACATTAGATAAGGGACAAGGTATTGTTCCTTACCTAGCTTTTCGTTCGTTTTCTTAAACTCCTGAACAAAGTCTTCATAGACGGCCTTGCCAGGCTTACCCATGAGACGAAGAACTGTATCGCTGACATGTTCCGGGGCGACTTTTAATTGACCACTGACATGATGCTCACAAAGTTCGCTAATAAACTTTGAATTTCGATCGGCTAACACTGCATCATAGCGGATACCAGACCGTACGAACACCTTTTTTATCCTTGGTAAACTACGAAGACGACGCAAAAGATCTAGGTATTCCGTATGGTCATTTTCCAGTTTCGAGCATGGTTCAGGGAAAAGACACTGTTTATTTGAACAGGCTCCCTTCGTTAATTGTTTTTGACACGCCGGACGTCGAAAGTTCGCTGTCGGCCCCCCTACATCGTGAATATATCCTTTAAAACGAGAATTCCAGGTCATTTGCTCAGCTTCCCGAATAATCGATTCTGAGCTTCGACTTTGGATGATCCGCCCTTGATGAAAGGTTAAAGCACAAAAAGCGCATGCTCCAAAACATCCCCTGGCACTCGTAAGACTAAATTCCACCTCTTCAATGGCCGGAACTCCCCCAAGTTCTTCGTACGACGGATGATATGTCCCCATAAAAGGTAGTGCATAGATAGCATCCATCTCTGCTTGAGTCAAGGGAAGCGAGGGTTGGTTTTGTAGTACGCTTTTGCGCCCATGGGATTGAAACATTGATTTCCCCTGGAACGGGTCCTGCTGGTTATACTGCACCCAAAAAGCCTCGGCATATTTTTTCTTATCCGAAGTCGAAGTAACATCATCAAAGCTTGGCAGAACTAGAGTACCTCGAGGTACTACATCCCCCGTCAAAGGCACCATAGTTCCTCTAACATCCGTAATCTGATCAATCGGTATCCCATTTTTTAAACGCTTGGCAACTTCAACGATGGTTGTCTCCCCCATCCCAAAGACAAGCAAATCCGCTTGGCTATCCAAAAGGATGGAGCGTCGAACATCATTACTCCAATAATCATAGTGGGCAAATCGTCTCAACGAAGCTTCGATCCCCCCGATTATCACTGGGACACCTGGAAGTGCTTCTCGAACCCGATTAGAATAAGTGATGGTGGCTCGGTCTGGGCGAAGTCCCGATTTTCCACCAGGAGAATAAGCATCTTTGTGCCGTTTCTTTTTAGCCGCCGTATAATGATTAACCATGGAGTCGAGATTCCCTCCAGAGATTAAACAACCCAGGCGGGGTGTTCCCATTACGCGAAAACCATTAAGATCCTTCCAATCAGGCTGAGCCAAGATTCCCACGCGAAAATCATGCTTTTCTAGGACACGAGCAATGATCGCAATTCCAAAGCTTGGATGATCCACATAGGCGTCGCCAGTAATGAGGAGAAAATCTAGTTCATCCCAGCCAACCGCCTCCATATCGGCTCGATTCATAGGTAAAAAACTTCGTGTACGCATTAGTCTCACCTTTCTAGTTTAAAGACGCTTATCATCTGACCTTAACTTTGATAAACATTACTATTTTTCGCAACCATAAAAATACTCTCGCAACCAATGCGAGAGCCTAGTTTGGGCTTTTGCAATTCCTACTAAAAGTCTGGCAAACCAACCATCATGAATGGTATCCTGTCAGTTTTTTAGTCATTGTAGCTAGAGTTTAACTAGTTTGGCATAGGAAGTCGTTAGATTAATGAATCATCATGGAATAATAGGTTTAGCTTGCAAGGTATTGCGAATAATATTCACGTCTACGCGTCGATTTTTTGCCCGCCCCTCGCCCGTTTCATTAGTATCAATCGGTTGAAATTCACCATATCCAATGGAACGAAATCGAGCTTGGTCAATCTTATCCGACTGCAACAAATACTTCATGAAGTTTAAGGACCGTCTTGAGCTTAAATCCCAGTTGGATTCAAATTCATAATTTTTAATAGGGATATTATCAGTATGCCCCGCTACCTCTACTTTGTAACCAGGATACATGCTTAACATTTCCGAAATGACCGCAGCAAGTTTCTGAGCCTCTGGCTTTACCACTGCCCTTCCTGAGTCGAATAATGCATAATCCTGAATCGTAATTTTCAGCATATCGTTGTTGACATAGGTCTGAAGTTGTAGGGTCAGTCCATTTTCAACAATGAATACATCAAGCTTTTTCTTGATTGCTTCCATGTCCTGTTTTTCTTTATTTATCAGGTCCTTAAGCTTTTGGTTTTGGCCTTGCTCATTTTCCTCCAATTTCTTCAGATCATTGGCAGAAACGTCATCTATAGATATAGTATTGGATTGTTCAAAAACACTTACGCCTCCGTTAAAGGCACTGCTCAAGCCTTGCATAACCTGGGCATATTTTTTTTCATCTACCTGACTAGAGGCAAACAAAATAATAAATAATGCCAATAATAACGTCAGCAAGTCAGCATAAGGAATCAACCATGTTTCATCGATATGTTCCTCATGATGCTCTTTTTTATGTTTTTTCAAGACTTTTTTCCTCCATAGCTTTACGTTCAGTAGAAGAGAGGAATACGGCAAGCCTTTGGTTAATCGACAATACAGGCTCGCCCGCTTGAATCGCTAAAAGGCCTTCTGCCATCATCATCTTAACATGTGTCTCTTTTTTAGATTTTTGTTTTAATTTATTGGCCATGGGATGCCATAAGACATAACCCGTAAAGATCCCCAGCAACGTTGCGACGAAAGCAGCGGAAATCAAATGTCCTAAGGCTTCAATCTCGTTTAGATTGCCCAAAGCTGCAATCAACCCGACAACTGCCCCTAGTACCCCCAAGGTCGGTGCATAAGTTCCTGCTTGAGTAAAGATGAGCGCACCTTGTCTATGACGTTCCTCCATTGCAGAAATATTTTCCATGAGCACGTCACGAATAAACTCCGGGTCATTCCCGTCAATGACCATACGCATTCCGTTTCTTAGAAATTCATCCTCAATCTCCTCAGCTTTACTTTCAAGGGATAGCAAACCCTCGCGACGACTAACTGTTGCCCATTCCCCAATCTGTTGAATCAGTTCACTTTTAGAGACCAATGCTTGAGAAGTAAACATGATCTTAAAGAGCTTTGGTACTACCTTTAAGTCCTCCATTGGAAAACCGATAAATATACATGCTACAGTACCCCCAAAGATAATTAGTATTGCTGCAGGGTTCGCTAAGGATACCAGACTAGCGCCTTTCAAAACCATTCCCAACCCGACCGCAACGACCGCAAGTATCAAACCAATATAGGTTGACTTTTCCATACTTAATTGTCCTTTCTACGTAGCGAGTAATTTAGTAACTATTCTATATTGGTTCGACATTTTCCTGCAAATTTATGTATACTAACTGAGAATATAAACTAGCCAAGATTAACCATGATTCTCCTTGCTCTGTAGACGAGCTGTCAACGTCTAAAAATGATAGCTTATAGTGATAGAATCTTATTTCATAAAAATGCTTGGCAAATTTGCCAAGCATTTTTATAGAAATTTTTTTGGTATTCATCCTCGAGGGAGAAAAATTTTGCCCTATCGGAAGTTGATAAACTGCAGTTCAATTCCAAAGTCTTCTTTACGTAATAAGGCAATAGCTGCTTGAAGATCATCTTTATTCTTGCCTGACACTCGTATCTCTTCACCTTGAATTGAGCTTACCACTTTAAGTTTACTATCTTTTAAGACCTTGTTGATTAACTTTGATTTCTCTTGGGCAATCCCTTGAACCAATTTGACTTCTTGCCGAACTGTATCACCAGCAGCTGTTTGAGCCTTCCCATATTCCAAGGCTCTCAAGGAAACCCCTCGCTTGACAAGTTTACCCTCGAGAATGTCAACTACATTACTCAACTTAAAATCGTCGTCAGAAACCAAAATAATCTTTTCACCCTCAAGCTTAATAGACGATTTACTGTTTTTAAAATCGAACCGCTGTGCCAACTCTTTTTGGGCCTGTAGGATTGCATTCGTTACCTCAGGGATATCTACCTTGGAAACGAGATCAAATGAAGAATCTTTTGCCAAAATCTAACGCCCCTTTATAGCTATTCATTACAACTGATTTAACATATCTTTAGTTAATACGACATTACGTCGGACTTCTCCTGCCTTCCCTAAAATTGGTAAGGCTCTACCATTTAAAGTAACCGTCAGACCCCCGGCATTTCCAATCGAGACCAGTTCAATTTTCTCTGTCCCTTTGACCTCTTTACTGGTTCCCGCTGCAAATGTTCCCTGAAACGGCGCCTGACCGTCAATTCTAACCTCAATCCAACAGGGTTGAGTGAAAACTAACTGAGCCGTCAAGCCATCCTGTGTATTGGGCGGGATAGTTTGAAGTGACGACTCTGACGCATTTGAAGGCGGCGATGTCGTTGCAGTATCTGTCTTCGGCGCACTGATTAAAGGAGGAGCTGTATAAGGAGTATCCGGAATTGCATTCTCTGGTGAATAAAAACCCTTGGCTGCGTATGCAATCAGCATTAAAACAGCTACACCCCCGATAATCGCTGGTCTAACCCACAGCGGACGGGACTTTGGCGATACTTGGAGTGTTTTTAGAACAGGTGGAGCACTTGCAACATCAGGCGTCAGAGCAGCACTGTACAGGGCAATAATTTCATCAGAGTTTAGCCCAAGTTGTTTTGCATAAGTACGCAAATATCCCTTTGCATATGTTGGGCCAGGGAGTATCCCATAATTCTCCTCCTCAAGAGCCTGGATATAGCGAACACGGATCTTCGTGATTTCCTCGGTGTCGGTGAAGCTCCATTCTTTATTTTCCCGAGCGGTCCGAAGCATTTGCCCTTCTCCTGCCATAGTAATACCCCCTATTCTCTGATCAGCTCATATCGAACGCCGAAAAACTCGTCGCGATATCTTCCATACAAATTACATCGTCTTCATGATGGCGAATTTCAATGATGAAATCAAACTCAACTTCTAAGCGTCCATCTCGATTAAAGACGTCGGGATGTTCAATAACTTTGAGAGTTGGCATTAGTAACGTTTTTTCTAATAAAGACCAATGGGCATCGTTTCCTCGCGTGGTACTAGTAATTCCGTCAATTAGAAAAATACTATTCTCGGACTCATCTAGTAATAACTCAGTCCGTATAGCTTGACGGATAAGGGTTGAGGACAATAAGATCCAGTGTTTATTGGCATACACACAGGCGGCAATAGCTGCTTCAGTCTTACCCACTCGAGGCATTCCTCGAATCCCAATGATGCGATTTCCGCCTTCAAGCAAAGTATCCCCCAAAAAATCAACCAGCACACCTAGTTCCTCACGAACAAATCGATAAGTTGGTGGATTAACCTCGGCCATGTCCAAACGCTTGCCATGTCGTAGCGCTATTCGATCTAATAGAGTAGGACTACGAAATGCAGTGACTTTAATAGAATCAACCGCTAAGAGAGCCTCCAATAATGCTTTAACTTTCCCCTCTGATAGGGTCTCCAAGAGAAGACCGCGTCGGCTCTGGCCAATCCCCGTAACCGATAAAATATTGAGACCCAGCATTCCAATCAGTGTCGTCACAGCGCCGAGTAAACCAGGCTTATTTTGCTGAATATCGTATTCCAAGTAAAGGAGATTCTCTACCTGGTTGGGCCACCTTCTCATCAAGATAGCACTCCAACTCCCTTAACGCCTTCACAGGATCTTGATGGTTAATATAAAACGCATACTCTGAGCTAGGTTCATTTGGGTAAGCATAAAGCTTATCATAATAATCCACCAGTAGACGCTCTGTAAACAAATCCAGACGGTTGGTTTCCAATAGAGTCCGTAATTCTTGTACTTTGACATGCCCCAACGTTTTGATCAATCTTTCTAAGGCGATTCCAATCTCCTGAAGTGCATCAGGAACAGAGGTATACTCCTGTAAGAGGCGTTGAACTCTATTTACCAAGGAGTCATATTGAAGTATTTGAATTCCCTCTTGCATCGCTGTAAAGAAAATGGCTGGCAAGGTAACCCTTCCAATTCGCTTACTCTCACATTCTACAATAATATAAGGAAACTCCTTTAATAATTCAAGTTCCTCGTACAATAATCCTTCAAACTTTTTTTGAGAGGGTGGATTTCCTAAACCCATGGCACCAAAAACGGACCCTCTATTATTGGCAAGTCCCTCAAGGTCAATCGCGGGATATCCATCCGCTCGTAAATGATCTAATAGTTCAGTTTTTCCCACTCCAGTATTTCCGCGCAACACCACAACCTTAAAGGGCAGCTTAGTTTCGAAAAAATCAACGACTTGGGCACGATAGGCCTTATATCCCCCTTGTATACGGTAAACCGGGATCCCCATCAAATCAACAACCGTAGCCAGAGACTTGCTTCTCATCCCGCCTCTCCAACAGAAAAGGACAAGCGGACCACGTTTCGCAAATTCCCCCACCCTCTTGACTAAGTCTGGAAGTTTTGGGCTGATAATATTTAAGCCTTGTTCACGAGCCAAACTGGGGGAAGACTGTGTGTAAGTTGTACCCAACTTAGCCCGTTCTTCGTTATTAAAAAGAGGAAGACTTACAGCACCCGGGATGGTCGCTTCAGCAAATTCCCCCTCAGAGCGTACATCGACAAGTATTGCTTGCTCTAATGTCTTTAATTCTTGTACAGTAATCTCCTTAATCATCCTTAATTCCTTCCAACTCGACTATATACTATCTATCTTATCATAAATCTTATACAAACATTATGCAACTAGTGTGCAATTTCATCAACCCATTGGCCAAATTTTAATTCAAACTGCCCCCTCGTCATTAACACTTCACGAGGTTTAGAGCCTTCGTATCCCCCGACAACCCCTTTCTCTTCTAGGAAATCCATCAACCGAGCTGCTCGCGTGTAGCCTATACGCAAGCGGCGTTGTAACATAGAGACCGAGGCCGTTCCGCTTTCTATAAAAATCTGAGCTGCTTGATAAAAAAATTCATCTTCCATCTCTTCTTTTTTCGTCGTCCCAAGATCCATGTTGGGAATTTCTTGATACTCTGGCTTCGCCTGGTTCTGCAGGAATCCAACCACATTTTCTACTTCTTTATCCCCCAAGTAACACCCCTGCACGCGCAATGGCTTACTCATACCCATTGGATAATAGAGCATATCTCCACGACCTAAAAGTTTCTCTGCCCCATTCATATCTAAAATAGTCCTCGAGTCTGTTTGCGACGAAACGGCAAAGGCAATCCGGGAGGGAATATTGGCTTTGATGATACCCGTAATGACGTCAACCGACGGACGCTGGGTCGCAACAATTAGATGAATTCCTGCCGCACGAGCCATTTGAGCCAAGCGGCAAATCGCATCTTCAACATCTCCAGGCGCCACCATCATCAAATCAGCCAACTCGTCAATGATCACCACTACATAAGGGAGCGGTGGATGCTCATCCTTTTTGTCCTGGGTACGAAGAAAATTATATCGTACAATATCTCTCACACCAGCTGCAGCAAATAATTCATAACGGGTCTCCATTTCCGTCACAATCCATTTTAAAGCACCCGCGGCCTTCCGAGGATCTGTGACCACCGGTGCAATGAGATGAGGAATTCCATTATAGTTCGCGAGTTCAACCATTTTAGGATCTACCAACAAAAACTTCACTTCATCTGGACGAGCGTTAAACAAGATACTATGAATCAAGGTGTTAATACAGACGGATTTTCCAGAACCCGTGGCTCCTGCTATAAGTAGATGGGGCATTTTTGTTAGATCGGCAATGACCGGAGTCCCCGTAATATCCTTGCCCAAACATAAGGCCAACTTACTCGCTGTTCCTTGATATTCCGTCGTTTCTAAGACCTCTCGGAAATGAACCATCGCGATTTCTTTATTGGGTACCTCAATGCCAACTACTGATTTTCCGGGAATAGGCGCCTCAATACGTACATCTGCCGACGCTAAGCTTAAAGCAATATCATCCGCTAGATTCGTTATCTTACTCACTTTCACGCCTGGCGCAGGTTGTGCTTCATAACGTGTAATAGCAGGTCCCTGCGTGACTTGAGTTACCTTGATCTTTACTCCAAAACTACCCAAGGTTTCTTCCAGAATCTTGACATTATCCGCTAAATCCTTATTCAGTCTAGGATTTTTGATTTTTAAAGATTTGTTTAATAACGAGACTTGGGGAAGCTGAAAATTTCCGTCTTCTCGAGTCTGACGAGAAATAGGAGTACTAGTCACTTTTCCAGGTGGTATAATCGTATTTTCTAGCTTTCCAGCGGCCATCTTTTCAAAGCCTAACTGTCCTTTGGCTGGAACGTTAGTAAGGTAAGGAGGCTCATTAGGATCTTCTAAGGTTTTAATGACTAATGGTCGTTCCGCTAAATCAGGGTCAAGCGCCTGTGAACTCCGTTTTAAAGGAGTACTCTTTTTCGTATGCAGTTTTGTTTCTACGTTACTCCCCTCCTGAGATTCCAATCTCTCTTTAAGGGTTTCCTCGTCCTCAGAGTTTTTCAGAACGTCAATAAAATCCCCCATTTGGTGTTTAATCCATATTCCAGATTCTTTGCTGACCTGACCTACTCCTTGTACTCCTTGAACTAGCGAACGATTAGTAATCAGCAGAGCGCCCATTAGCGCTGCCATCACTAACACAACATAACTTCCTAAAACGCCAATCGTAGTTTTTAACACAATTGCAATTCCTGCACCAACAAGTCCGCCGCCATGGCCAAGTAGACCTTCATCCAGCATGTCCGCCTTAGAGAATCCCTCAATTCCTGGTAACTGCAGGTGCAAAATCCCGACAAAAACAAGCCAAAGAAGAATTACTCCTGCGGCCTTTGATCCCAGACGGGGCGTTTGCTTATTCATAAAGGCAATACCCCATGCCCCTACCATGAGGGGAATGCAAACTCGTCCCCCTCCAGCTAAAACAGTAAGAACCTGTTTAATTTGCCCACCAACCACTCCGCTCCTGTCAGAATAAAGCGCGACCAGTCCCAAGCAAGCCATTCCGACAACGAAAACTCCCATGACTTCATTGCGTATTGTCTCTTTCAAGGTACTTACTCTCATGTTCACCCTAGTATTCACGGTGCGGCGTCTTTTAGCCTTCGCCACAGAACAGTCCTCCAAACGTTCATTATTTTTAGGTCCCTAACAGTAGGCCTACCTAGTAGTCCTCACCTTATATAAATTCCACACGAGTACGCGTTTTCCTGTTTGTTCCCGAAATATAAAAGGAAACCTGGCTTGTGCCCAGCCTTAGTTTCACCTATGCTTTCAGTAAGTATATAAGGAATACTTTCTGACTAGTACATAAAAAAAGCAGCTTTCGCCGCTTTTCTTGCCAATTCACTCTATACATCTGATTTCGATGGAATTAACTTATTCAGTTCTTCAAAGGCTTCTTTAACGCCCCCAACTGCTTGAATTAGTCCCGCTTCCACGGCTTCCTGACCAATCAGGATGGTTCCAATATCTTGAGCTAATTCCCCTGTTGTAAACATCAACTGTTCAAGTTTTTTAGGATTGATTTTGGAATGAGAATATATAAATTGATTAATGCGTTCTTGCATCTTCCGTAAATAATCAAACTGTTGGTGCCCATTAATCACTAAACCAGTATAGCGGATCGGATGAATCGTCATCGTCCCAGTAGGTGCAATTAGACTTTTCGTACAACTGACTGCGATAGGTATACCAATACTATGTCCCCCACCTAAAACTAATGAAACAGATGGTTTGCTTAAACTACAGAGCATTTCAGCGATCGCTAACCCAGCTTCCACATCTCCACCTGCAGTATTTAATATCACGAGAATCCCTTCAGTTTTTGGGTTTTGTTCAACTGCTAAAAGCTGTGGGATGATATGCTCGTATTTGGTCGTTTTAGATTGGGCAGGTAAGATCTGATGACCTTCTATTTGCCCAATGATCGGTAAACAATAGATCCGTTCTGTCACATCCGGGATTTGAATCTGTCCTAATTCCTTTAGATTTGATAAAGGAATATTCTTACTTTCTTCAGGTGAAGCTGTTTCATTCGAAAGCACTCGTGGACCCCCCTTCTCCAAGTCAAGAACTCCATCTCGCTATCCGCTACCTGGTAGTATTAAAAGGCAAGGCAATTGGATATTATGAGAGGTTCCTTTTATTATGGTGGTTTATTTCTAAAACTATACGTTTCAGTCATGACCATGCAATCTTGTCGGCATCGTCTAAGAAGTCATAATAACGCAAAAGCACCAACCAAACCTGGTGGTGCTTTTATTACCGGTACAATCCTATAAGGGATGGTTAACTAGTTTTACATAAGGGCTGTACTTTCTACTTCAGAAGGGCAATCTGAGTAAATAGGTTGGACCGTATTTGTTTGCTTAGTTTGAGTAGTTTTTGTAGTCGTAGTTTGTGGTGTAGCTTTATTTTGAGTATTTGCATACATTGACGGTTCTGAAAAGGTAACTAACGCTTGAGCTGTGGCAATTCCATATAAAAGATTGTTGAATAACTCTGCGTAGTGTGTCATCGTCAAGTGTGGTTTAATATTAAATACATTAAACCTTCGACCAAACCCATAGATAAATTCCCATGTTACTGCACCAAAGAACGCCCCCTTTATGAGCGCCTTATCTTTTCCAGTCTTTTTTAGAAGTATATTTAAAGGGTATGCTAGTGCGGCTCCAGTGATAAGATGTGTTATTTGACCTAGCCAGAAGTTTTTACGCTGATTCGTTCTAAAAGGGCGAACATAAATTGAACCAGCGATATGTCCATACAGAGCCTCCGTCTTTCTGGCTCTCCAAAATATTAAGTTTATAGCATCCATGGCTAAGGTTCCTAAAATGCCTGAAAATAAACTGACTGTAACAGAATCTTTCATTCTCAAAGCTCTTTGTATGGTTTTCAAAAAACCTAATACGCGATTCAATTCTTCCATCATATATAGCCTCCCAATTTGTTTTACGTTTCCTTCAGTTATATTTTATAATGTGTTAAACAAGTAATAATAAACGAGGAAAATTTAGCTAATATTGATTTGCAATTCCAAACTTGCCAATATAATTAAAAAAACACCTTACGGTGTCATAAAATTAAGGATTTTATTTCCATTATCCTTATTGATTCCTAGGTTATTTTGGAGGTTTTTGCAGTTGATAAGAATATTTAAAGCTTAAAATTTTAGCATATTTCGATAAACTTCTAAACCCTCAATTACCTCATCTAGTGGTAAATTTCCTTCCTCTAGCTCTATGAGACTCTTACCCTTCAGCCGTTCGTAAAAAGCAAAACCTTCGTCGGTAATTTGAGCTTGATTGTATATCTTTATCATTTTGAAGAGAACATCTTCTGCCTTATCGTATTGCCCAGTAAATTCATAATACCGAAAGAGTAACTGACTACTTTCCTTAGGTATATTATACTGTTTAATGAGATTGATGATTTCATTAATTATTTGATTTCTGTTTTGTACATTTAAGCGTTTATTTAGAGTTACCTCAACAAAGATATTGAAACTTTTCAAATACAATTCAAGCCCTCGATCTGAATCATCTTTAGAGGCATCCCCTTTCAGCATCAAAATTTCGGCAAGAGCAAAACACTTTTCTGTATTAATTTCTTTACCACCACTAATAATATTGATCAAATCTTGATGGGAGAGTTTGAGTAATGTATCCTCACTCATTCCAGATAAATCATAGAGAGCTTCATTGACCAGTAGGTGATATTCTTCAATTTGAGTCTTAGATTTTGATCCAATAATTGCAGCGAACGCTATCGATAACTGCTCGATCATTCTCATAATATAGTCTTTTTGAAACATAAAACATAAAACCTCCAAAACTCTTTTCGCAGTATATAACTCTTAAGTAAGCAAGGGCGTTACCGCCCGTGCTCCTCAACAGA
>NZ_BAAHYN010000029.1:0-21485 GCF_054657535.1 Desulfosporosinus burensis | reverse complement strand
AACGCCATTTATCTTTAATAAATAAAGGATTATGAGACTTGAAGACATGTGGCATAACCTGATTGAAGAACCATTATTAACCATACGTATAGTACAAGGGGTAATTCATCTCCCCATTGAAATGGGGAGATGAATTACCCTTACGTCCTAAAACCTTACCGTGCAGCACACCATGCCAAAATGTCACGTTATGCCTTTTTGTCACTCTCCCTAAGCATGACATTTTGGCACAAATCTCAGTACCGATTCCACCAAATATCATCCAAAACCCCTATTTTTCGAGTTTTTCTATTTTTTTATTCGCTTTTTTTCCTTTTTTCATCATTGGCACCACTTTTGCAATATAACTTCTCGACACAGAAAGTTTCAATCCCACCTTTTCAAGCTTCGTCCTTTAATTTCATTCTTCTTTTAAATTAGGTGTAATCCGTTAACACGCAGAAAGGAGCAGCACAATGAACAGACGCGATTTCATTAAGTCAGTCGTGACCGTCGGAACCATTTCCGCGCTCGGCCTCGGTCTTGATTCAATCATTCCCGCCGCTCTGGCTGACGAGAAAATGACCAGCTCCACGCCCTATGACCATGACGCACTTCCCGTGGAGATGCGCATCGACCCGAAAACGGGCAAAGTGGAGTTGAACCCAGACATTATTTTACGTAACAGTGTTTGCTTAGGATGTTGGAGCAACTGCGGCAACCGCGTGAAAATCAACAAGAAGACCGGGAAAATCATGCGGGTTCTCGGTAATCCTTACCACCCCAGCAACGCTGAACCGCACCTTCCTTACAACACTCCGCTCTCGGAATCCTTTAAATCCCTAGGACAGTACCAGGAGCTCGGACATATCGAACGGGCCACCGTCTGCCAGCGGGGTAATTCTGCTTTCCAAATCGTTTATGACCCGAACCGCATCCTCACCCCCTTGAAACGGGCTGGGAAGCGCGGCGAAGGAAAATGGAAGCCCATTACCTGGGAGCAGGCTATTCAGGAAACCGTCGAAGGCGGCCAGCTCTTCCAAGAAATCGGAGAGACCCAGGTAATCGAAGGGCTGCGCCAGGTGCGCGACTTAAAAACCCCACTTAACCCAGAAGAACCGGAATGGGGCCCGAAAGCCAACCAATTCGTCTTTATCGGCGGCCGGGATGACGGGCGTACGGAATTTGCCACCCGCTTTGTCACCAAATCCTTCGGCTCGCCCAATTTTTACGGCCATGGCGGGATCTGTGGCGGCAGCCGCCGCATCGCCTTCCTATCCTTCCTGGATAGCTGGGATAAAAAGCCGCACATGAAAGCGGACTACATGGGCTCTGAGTTCGTCATGTTCTTCGGCAACGCCCCCGGCCAAGCGGGAGCCCCTTTCCAGCCGATGGCCCGTAAATCTGCCCTGGCCCAAGCCAACAACGGCATGAAAGCGGTGCTCATCGACCCGGTGCTGCAAAACGGGATGTACACCTCCCCGGACAGCGCCGAATCCTCCTGGGTGCCCATCC
Organism: Desulfosporosinus burensis; assembly: GCF_054657535.1. Taxonomy (NCBI): domain Bacteria; kingdom Bacillati; phylum Bacillota; class Clostridia; order Eubacteriales; family Desulfitobacteriaceae; genus Desulfosporosinus; species Desulfosporosinus burensis. The sequence goes on along the minus strand of NZ_BAAHYN010000029.1, from coordinate 19,991 downwards.
GCCCCGGCTCAGACGGTGCCATGGCCATGGCCATGGTGCGCTGGGCTTTTGAGCAGAAGAAAATCAATGAAGCCTACCTTTCCGCGCCCAGCAAAGAAGCAGCTGCCAAGCGCAAAAACCCGTCCTGGACGAATGCCACTTATCTCGTCATCCAAGAACCAGACCACCCGGACTTCGGCAAATTCCTGCGGGCCGAGCAGATCGGCTTAAGCGCCTCCTCAGCCCCGGCTGCCCAAGCCCCTGCAGGCGGTGGTCCGGCCCCCGTGCCTACGCCCGACTATATCGTCATCGATAAGGCAAGCGGCAAGCCCATGCTCTACAGCCAAAGCGAGGAAGGCACGATCCTTTACAGCGGGAAGCTCAATGTGGGCGGCACGGATGTCCTAGTGAAAACCTCCCTCCAACTCCTTATGGAAGAAGCCAACCGCTATACCTTTAACCAGTACGCGGAAGCCACCGGGCTTGCCGAAACCAAAATCCTCTCCTTAGCTAAGGAGTTTTTCAACCATGGGACCAAAGCGGCCACCGACCACCATGGCGGAGTGGCCATGCATGCCAACGGCTTCTATAGCTCCCTGGCCGTCATTATGCTGAACGCCCTCGTGGGCAACATCAACCGTAAAGGTGGTTCCACCAAGAGCGGCGGCGGGTACCTGGCCATTGACAAAGGCGCCCGCTACGACCTGGTCTCCTTCCCCGGTATGGTCAAGCCCCAGGGCTTCAAGCTCAGTCGGGAAGGACGCCGCTACGAAGACACGCCGGAATTCAAAAAGAAAAAGGCAAGCGGCCAGAACCCCTACCCGGCGACCCTCCCCTGGAGCCCCCTCGCTGACTCTATGGTGGGCAATGTCATCCCCTCCATGATGGCAGGTTATCCTTATACCACCAAAATCCTTATGATGTGGATGGCCAACCCCTTTTATGCCACACCCGGTCTCTTTCAAAAGGATGTGGAAAACTACGTCCAAGACCCGAAGAACATTCCGCTCATCATCTCCGTGGATGTTCTGATGGGCGACTCCAGTATGTATGCAGACTATATCATCCCGGATACGACCTTCTATGAAAGCTGGGGTGTCCCCACGGTCTGGAACCTGATCCTCACGAAAGTGAACGGCGCCCGCCGCCCAGTCGTCGAGCCCCTCGTCGGCAAGACCACGGACGGAGTGCCCATGTCCTTTGAGGCTTATTGTATCGAAGTGGGCAAGCGCTTAAACCTCCCCGGCGTGGGCCCTAAAGCCATCCCCAATACCCAAGGAGAACCCACCCCCATGAACAGCCGGGAGGATTTTTTCCTCAAAGCACTGGCTAACTTGGCCTTCGACGAAACCCCGCTTCCGAATATCTCCGCCGAAGAACTGCAGTTGACCGGACTGGATCAAGAACTAAACTATGCCGTTTCTTCCCTGACGCCGGAAGAATGGCAAAAAGTCTACTATATCCTGGCCCGTGGCGGCCGCTTTGAGGACTATGACAAGTGCTATGACGGAGAAGTCCTGCACAACAAATTCTCAAAAATCATCAACATCTACAATGAAAAACTCGGCACCACCCGCGACAGCTTTACCGGCGAACATCTCCCCGGCACAGCAGCCTGGCAGCCTCCAGCCCTGGCGGACGGGCGGACCCTTGATCAGGTGTACCCGGACGGTCAATGGCCGTTCCTTATCGTTTCCTACAAACCGCGTTACCGTAACGGCGGCTATCTCTCCAATGTCCCGCTCTTGCAGGACATGGCTAAAACCAACTATATCGAAATCAACCTCGCCGATGCCGCGAAACTGGGCATCCATGACGGAGACCAGGTAAAACTCATCACCCCGGCCGGGGAAGCCACCGGCACGGCCAAGATCCGGCGCGGTGTGCGCCAGGGGACACTCGCCGTAGAGTACGGCTTCGGACACTGGGCAGCCGGGGCAAAAAGCTACCAAATCGGCAGCAAAAACGTAGCCGGGGATCCCACCCTGGGTCAAGGGGTGCTCCTGAACCTTATCACCCTGCGCGACCCCAGCCTGAAGACTCCTCACCCGCTGACCGATTGGGTCGGCGGCTCGACCGACCGCAACTCCACCAAGGCCCGCCTGGTGAAGCTCAGCTAATGGATCCTTATGGTGCTCTGCGACGCCCTGGTGAGCAAATGGGTACCATTGGAATCAGAAAGGAGCAAAGACAATGCTTTCAAGCAAAACTCTGAACACAGGAGCAACGCTTCCTACGAATACCGTTACTGTGAATTCTGAAAGCATGCCGGATGCAAACGGTCGTGCTCAAGCCTACGAATTCCTGGCCGGGATTTTTCTCAAGGAGCCTTCTCAGGAAATCCTGAGGAACCTGCAAGCTTGGGCCGCAGTCAGCCGGGATGAGTCAGCCCAGGCGCTTCTGGATAGGATTGCCGCTGATGACCCGGAGTTAGGCAGCCTCACCCAGGAATATTACGACCTTTTCTTTGTCCCGGTCTCCGGCCGCTTTGTCCCGCCCTTTGAATCGTCCATCCTGGGGGCCTTGCGGCAGGAAGGCAAGAAAACCAAGTTCGGGTCCTTCTGGGGACACGAAACCGTAGAGGTAGGTACCCTCTACGAGCGAACAGAGTTTCAGCCGGAACGCCTGGCCATTTTTGAACCCCTGCGCCAGGTGAACCTGCCAGATCACCTTGGTTTCGAGCTTTCATTTATAGCTTACCTTTGCCGTCTGGAAGAAAAGCAGCGCCAACACGGCCTATCCACCAACGGAGTGTTCCGCTTGGAACAAGAATTCCTGGATAAGCACCTCAACCGCTGGCTCCCTCTTCTCTGCTCTGACCTCAGCCGAATTGAGCAATCCGGATACTACCTCTATTTCGCTCAGCTGGCCCAAGACGTCTGCCGGGAAGACGCCGTGTTCCTGAGTGAAAGCGACAGCATTACTAAAGAGAACTAAGGGGAGCCAAGCTTCAGAAAATTAGGGGGCTTCCCTTGAACCTCAAACCATTTTGAGAAATACCAAATTTGAACATGAAGCTTGAACCTCGAACTTCGACTGAAAGGAGTGGCAACTATGGCTGAAAAGAAGAAACGCTGGGCGATGGTCATTGACCTTCGCCGATGCGTTGGGTGCAATGCCTGCACCGTCTCCTGCAAGATTGAGAACAACGTGCCCGAAGGCGTTTTCCGCAGTTGGGTAAAAGAAATCGAAAAAGGCGATTACCCTGAAGTGACCCGTTTCCGCCTGCCTCGCCTGTGCAACCACTGTGACAATGCCCCCTGTTTGGCCGCCTGCCCAGTCCAGGCGACCTACCGCACGGAGGACGGCGCGATCCTTATCGACTATGACCATTGCATCGGCTGCAAATACTGTATGGCCGCTTGTCCCTACGATGCCCGCTTTTTGAACCCGATTCGCAAGACCGCAGAGAAATGTACTTTTTGCTATCACCGCATCCAGGAAGGACTGCTTCCTGCCTGTGTAACCACCTGCGTAGGCGGAGCCAGGGTCTTCGGAGACATCAACGACCCGGAAAGCCTGGTGGCCAAGCTCGTCGCCAATAACCCTGTGCAGGTCTTAAAGCCCGAAATGAACACCGAACCCTATGTCTTCTACATCGGCGCCGACCAGAATATCATGGGCGCCCGCTATGACAAACTGGAGAAAGGAGAGGAATAGGATGGTCAGCAATGTTACCTATATCGCCAATATAGTCCACCCGGTGCAACTCGGCGTTCTGATTGCCATTTATTTCTTTTACACGGGCTTGAGTGCCGGTTCCTTTGTCCTCTCCAGTTTAGGAACGGTATTTGGCATCCAAAAATATAAGCCGATCGCCAAAGCCGGGGTTGTCATGGCCGTATCTCTATTAGCCATCGCCCCGCTGCACCTCATCGCCGACCTGGAGCAGCCCCAGCGGTTCTACACCCTCTTTTTCCGGCTGAACCCCCACTCGGCGATCTCTTATGGAACTTTCCTCTTGACCCTGTACCCCTTAAACAGCCTGATCTACGGCTGGTTCCTCTTCCGTAAAGATCTGGCTAAAGGAGCCAAAGAACTAACCGGCTTCCGCCAGAGCCTGTATAAGCTGCTCACGTTTGGTAAAACGGATCTCTCCGAGGCCGCTTTGGCCAAAGACACCAAAATTGCCAAATTCCTGGGGACCCTAGGCGTGCCGCTGGCTTTGATGGTACACGGCTACACCGGGTTTCTCCTCGCGGATATTCAGTCCCGGGCCCTTTGGCACACTGGCCTTATGCCCCTCATCTTCCTTATGTCCGCTATGGTTTCCGGAACCGGCCTTTTAATTCTAGTCCTCATGTTTACCCAACGCTTCCTGTCTCCGGAGCGCTCGCTCACGCCGGAGCGAAAGGTTTTAATCCTGGACATCGCTCAACTCATGATGTGGTTCATCGTGGTCGATGCCACCCTCATGGTTATCGACTTTATCATGCTTTACTTTACCAGTGCGGCCGGCCACTCTGCGGCTCAACTTATGCTCTACGGCAGCCACCGCACGATGTTCCTCGGCGTGGAAGTGGGCCTCGGGCTGCTCATTCCTTTTGTGCTCATGCTCCTGCCGAGGACCAAGCGTTCATTGGGCTGGATTTCCATCGCCTCTTTCTTGACCTTAATCGGGGTTATCGCCATGCGCATCAACTTCGTCATTGGCGGCCAGCAGATCCCGTTAAGTGGAGACACCTTAAACCCTTATACCGTGGATCCCAAGCACCTTATCTTTATCACCCTATTTGCCATCGCAGAATTGACGATTCTTTACCTGGCCTTCCGGATTCTGCCGGTCTACGGCCTGCTCAAGGCCAAATCCGCGCCAGACCTTTACCAGAAGGAGGCCCTCTCCAAGTAAAAGGGCTCATGGTCTTGTTATAGATTAGGAAAAGACGGCTCTTTTCGGGAAAGAGCCGTCTTTTTCGTTAAGAAGCTGTTTTTTGTCTTTTTTTTCTTTTTCTGGATAAACTCATGAATAGCACTGTATTATCCGCACGTGATAAAGAGCCAGGAGGTGGATGGAATGAAAAAAACAGTCTGGGTCGTTGGGAGCATCTTGCTGGTTTCCCTTTTGCTTCTCACCCTTCTCTCCTCAACCCCGGTTAAAAAGCCCCATCTCACCAAAATCGGCGTCCTCCTGGCTAATGACTTGCGCCAGGCGAAATTTGAAGGTCTGGAGTCAGGTCTTAAAACGCTGGGCTATGAGAACGGGGAAAATATCACCTATCAAGTCCTCAATGCCCAAAACGATCTGGCTAAACTGCCGGTCCTGGCCACCAACCTGATTGAGGCCCGACCAAAGGTCCTTGTGGCCGCCGGAGCCGTTGAAGCGCAATCCCTTAAAACCCTGACGGCCAAAATGTCTTCCCCCTTACCCGTGGTTTTTCTGGGGGCGCTTTCCCCGACCGAGCTGGGCCTGGTCGGCAGTACCGCCCATCCGGGCGGAAACATTACAGGACTGAATAACTACCACCTGGAATTAACCTCTAAACGCCTGGAACTTCTCCACCGCCTCCTCCCGGCTGTACACAAGGTAGCCGTTTTAGGGGATACCCGGGTGCCTTTTTTCGTTGAGACACAAAAGAGCATTCATGACGCAGCCGAAGAATTCGCCCTGACCATCAACACATATACTGTATCCACCCCGGAAGAAGTCGCACAGGTGATCGGACAAATGTCCCAGGACCGGATCGAAGCCGCTCTCCTTTTGCCAGGCTTTTTTTTAGAGACCAGCACGGAGCAAATTGTAGATCTCGCCATACAAAAAAACATCCCCGTCTTTGGCGTCTACCCTGGGGATGTAGAGCAAGGTTGCCTGGCTTCTTACGGCGTCTCCTATAAAGATCAAGGCGAGCAATCCGCTCACCTGATCACGAAGATACTACAAGGCGAATCCCCTGGAGACATTCCTGTGGAAACCCCGGACAAACTAGTCTTTGCCGTGAACCTGCAGACAGCCCGACGCTTAGGCATCCGCCCCGCCCCGAGCATCCTCAGCTTTGCGGATAAAGTCATTCAGCCATGATTTCTGATTTAGGGAGGGAAAGAAATGCAGATACCGTTTCCCTGGTGGGCACGCATCAAAGGGCGAGTCCTGGTTTTCGGCGTCGCCATGTCCATCTTTCCCCTGCTCTTTCTGGGGCTTGCCAGTTTCAATGCAGCCAAGCTTAACCTAGAGCGGAACATTCAGGAAGAAAACTACGAGCGGGCTACTGCTTTCGCAAATCAGATCCGCGACTTTGTTGATAATATGGCGAACAGCCTGACCCATGTTGCTTCGACTAATTCAACCGTCCTCACGGGTTCCGAACCTGAGGCTCGCCTGATGGTTTTGGGAACCCTCCTGAGGGAAGAACCGTACCTTGATGCGGTCAAAATCGCCGACCCCCGCTTTCGTGTTTTGAGCGAGGTCGCCCGGCGGGAGGTCGTTCTTCCCGCTAAGGGATTGGAGCATCTGGAAAATCTAAGCTTTGATGAAGCTAATCGTTATTCCATTAGTGCTGTCTTTTTTTCTCCTGACGGGCGCCCAGAGTTTTATTTAACCGTCGCCATTCGAGACACGCAAACCCGTCGAGTCATCGGGTATCTTCAGGCCAAAACCGACCTTAAAGGAATGATCACCAAACTGGCTAACCGACGTATCGGCCAGGCCGGATACTTTTTCCTGACAGATGAACAGGGCAACCTGATTGGACACACCGACTTCAGCCACGTCCTACGGCGGGAAAACATCCGACAGAATCCTTCCGTTGCTGCCTTTCTAGAGGGCCGGCCCCCCATGCATGAGGGAAGCGAATACGCTAATCCCGCAGGCCTCAGAGTCATGGGCTTATATGCCCCTGTCGGGAACCCCAATTGGGCGGTCTTTATTGAACAGCCCCTCTCGGAGGCCTATGAACCCATCTATGAGTTCGCACGCAAGCTCATCCTCATTGTGTTGGCAGCCATCTCCAGTGTCACCTTGATCAGCATTGTCTTCGGCCTTAAACTGACCCGTCCCATTGAAAACTTAGACGCTGAAGTACGGAGCATTATCGCAACTGGTGAGCTGACCCGTGTCATCCCCCGGCAAAGCCAGGACGAAGTTGGCCGACTAATTCTGTCTTTCAATCGGCTTCTATCCATGCTGGACGAAAGAAACCGCAATCTCAAAGCAGAAAAGGAACTGCTCACGACCGTAGTCGGCGGGATCGGGGCCGGCATGGCCCTGCTCGATGCAGACAAGCGTGTCCTCTGGTGGAATTCTATTTTTGCCGAGTGGTTCGGTACGGACGACCTACAGAATCTTCCCTGTGAACAAATCCTGATAGGAGAGGGGTTTGACTGCCTCCTCGAGGAGAAAGACCGCGTCATCTCCCTAGACGTCCATGGAAAGCCTCGCTTCATCCGCCAGATGTACTATGAGTTGGCCTCCGGTAATCCGGACAATGCAGCCTATCTTCTTATTTTAGAAGATGTCACCCAGCGGGTGGAAATGGATGCTCACATGATCGAGACGGATAAAATGGCCGCCGTGGGGCTCCTGGCTTCCGGAATCGCGCATGAGATCAATAATCCCCTGGCCGTGGTCTCTGCCTACAGCGAAGACCTGCTCGATCGTTTAAATGAGACCGGAAATGACGCTCCGGACCTTGCGGAAGTCCAAAATGTCTTGCACATCGTCTCAGAACAGGTCCTACGCTGCAAGACCATCACCAACCGTCTGTTGCACTTCGCCCGCAAGGGCAAAAAAGGCCGCGATTTATTTGATATCGGGGTCGCCACCGCCCAAACCACGGCCCTACTGGGACACCAGGCCAAACAAAAACAGATCCGCCTGGAAAGCCGCCTGGAAGAGGGACTGTGGGCCTGGGGGAATGAAAACGAATGGCAACAGGTCATCCTCAATCTCATGAATAACGCCCTGGACGCCTCCTCTGCCGGAGGGGCCATTGAAGTGCGGGCCTGGCGAGACCGTGCAGCCGCCGAAATTAATCTAGAAATGCAGGATCAAGGCCACGGCATTCCACCCAGCCAAATCAAGAAAGTCTTTGACCCGTTCTTTACCACCAAACCCCCGGGACAGGGCACTGGACTTGGCCTCTTTGTGAGCTACGGAATCATCCAGAAAATGAACGGACATTTGGCCCTGGAAAGCACTCCGGGACATGGCACCACGGTGAAAATCACCCTGCCGACGCCGGACGGTTCGCCCAAAAAGGTCCTTGATACCCCTCTAGCCTAAAGACTCACGGTTTTTTAGAAATCCAGCCTTAAGGAGAGAAATTATGAAATACCATCAACGCATTCTCATCTTGGACGATGAAGAGGCGCTGCGCTCCATTATCGCCCAGCGCCTAAAACGCAAAGGTTATGAAGTTCTGGAAGCCGGCACTGCTAGGGAAGGTCTACAATTCCTGCACGATACCTTGCTCGACGGGGTGCTCCTGGATTTGCGCTTACCGGACGGAGACGGCTTGGAGGTTTTGCACAGGCTTAAAGATGTCCAGCCGGATCTCCAGGTTGTAATGCTCACGGGGCACGGCACCTTAGAATCCGCCATTGAGGCCATGAAAGCCGGGGCTTTTGATTATTTGACCAAGCCCTGCAACCTGTCCGAACTGGAACTGACCTTACTGAAGGCCCTAGAACAGCGCAAACTCCTGGTCGAAAACACGGGCTTGCGCCAGGTCGTAAGTCGCCAGACCCCTGAGCTCAAAATCATCGGGGAAAGCCCGAAACTGCTTGCTCTCCTAGAGTTGACCCGCAAGATCGCGCTAAGCGATGCTCCGGTGCTCATCCAGGGGGAAAGCGGGGTAGGCAAAGAGCTCATTGCCCGGGCAGTCCACCTCTGGAGCCCCAGGGAGCATCAGGCTTATGTCCCGGTCAACGCCGGGGCTATCCCCGAGTCCCTAATGGAAAGCGAACTCTTCGGACATGAAAAAGGAGCGTTTACCGGGGCCGGGGCACAAAAAATCGGTCTTGTAGAAATCGCCGATCATGGCACACTCTTTTTAGATGAAATCGGGGAGATGCCTCTTGCGCTGCAGGTCAAGCTCTTGCGCTTCCTGGAGGCCGGGGAATTTCGCCGGGTCGGGGACAGCCGCCTGCGTCGGGTCGATGTCCGGATCGTTACGGCCACAAACCTCAGCCTGGCCGAAGAGGTTGAACAAGGGCGTTTCCGCAAAGACTTGTATTACCGTCTCAACGGCCTGACCCTTCACGTCCCTCCCTTGCGCGAACGCAAGGAAGATATTCTCCCCCTCGCCGAGTACTTTCTCTATTGTAAAACCAAGACGCACACCTCCGAAGCAGCCTGCGTCCTAGCCCCCGAAACCCGTTCTCTGCTAATCCACTACGATTATCCAGGTAACGTACGGGAATTAATTCATCTTATGGAACGGGGAATGATTCTCGCCGGCGAAGGAATCATTCAACCCTGGGACATCTGGCCCGAAAATGCTTTCGCCCCTGACCTACACCCCCGTCCCGCCGGAGAAAAACCCTCTCAGTATTCCTGTCAAAACCCAGAGTCTTCCGCCTTATCACCGGCTTCCGAGCACTACCCCACTCTCGAACAAGTCGAAAGGCAGCATATTCTCTCTACGCTGCAAAGGGTGAACGGCAACCGGGCCCAGGCCGCAAAACTTCTAGACATCAGCGTACGTAACCTGTATCGCAAGGTCGAAGGGTACAGCCTGGCTGAGAAGTAAATCCCTCGTGTTGAATTATTCATAGTCTATATCTCCTCTCATGCATCTGCTAAAGGAACTGTAAACCAAAAAGAATGTTCATCTTGCCGGGAAATTAAACCGACCTCCCCCCGGTGTTGGGCAATAATTTCTTTGATAATAGCCAGTCCTAGGCCCGCTCCTCCAGTCTTGCGGTTACGGGAGGAGTCCAGACGATAAAAACGCTCAAACACCTGATCCGCTTTGTCGTCAGGAATGGGTTGCCCCAAATTTGAAACAACCACTTTGTAAATATGGTCCTCCTTTTTTCCCTCGATTTTTACCCAGCCACCCCGGTCATATTTCAGGACATTTTTCAGTAGGTTGGTGATGACCTGTTTAATCCCCTCCCTATTTCCTAATATATCAGCAGTCTGGATATTAGCCTCTACTTTTATTTCCCTGTTACTTAATTCAAGTTCAAAACTTTTAAGTGTTGATACAATGGCATTCTCAATGGAGATTTTCTGCAACTTGCCCTGCCTTAGCCTTTTCGATTCCCAAATATTTAACTGATGAAGTTCCTCCACCAAACCGGTCAAATGCAGCGCTTCCTCATGCAATGAGTGGTAAAGCCCCTGGTCTCCCTGAATGACCCCGGTGCTTAAAGCTTCCAGATATCCTGTAATATTAGTGAGAGGCGTCCTCAGTTCATGAGCTATGTCGCTCACCATTTTTTTGCGGAGTTCCTCTGTTTGCTGTAACTTGGAGGATAAATGATTAAAGTCAGAGATAAGGCGGCCAATTTCATCTTCGGACGGAATTTCACGGCAAGGCTGAAACTCCCCTCTTGCCATCTTTTGAGCCGAAGTTCCCAAATGCTGCAACGGTAAGATCAGCTTCCTTACCAGAAAATAGTATAGGATACCAGCCACGATGACCGCCAGGATACTCGCTCGTATAAGATAAAACTGCAGGGTCCGGTCAAACAAATTACTCGGTGCTCCGCCGGCAACCTGATACTGCTTGGCAAGCAAACAGGCAAAATCTTTTACGGAAACGCCCGCCAGCCAAATCACAATCGCAATGGTCAGCAGATTAATCAAAATTAATTTGGCAAGAATACTTCTTCGCCAAAAAAACCAGTTCTTAGAAGGCAACAAAGCGATACCCCATTCCCCTGATCGTTTCAATAATTTCACTGTCACCGTCATAGTTTAGCTTTTCCCGTAGTTTGCCGATATGCACGTCGACGGTTCTTTCCGTAACAATTTTTTCCTGATTCGGATAAAGTTCTTCGACAATTTGTTCCCTGGTCAAAATCTGGTTGGGATGCCTCATGAGAAAATACATCAAACGAAATTCATGGTGCGTCACAACAATGGGTTCTCCCTTGTAATGAATTTCTCCCCTTAACGGTTTTAGAGTGAGTCCCCGGTAGGTTATTTTGCTGCAACGCTGAGCGGTTCGCCGCAAAACTGCCTCGACTCTTGTCACCAGTTCCTGAGGGCTGAACGGTTTGGTGACATAATCATCCGCCCCCATTCTTAATCCCTGAATACGTTCAGTCTCTTCTACTTTGGCTGTCAGCATGATGATCGGCACATTGCTTTTCATATCCGTCCGGATCGTTGTACAGACTTCTTCCCCGCTCAATCTGGGCAGCATTAAATCTAAAATCACAAAACATGGGTCAAATTGTTTAAATTTTTCTAAAGCGTCTTCCCCGTTTTCTGCTTCCAAGGCCTCATACCCTTCTCTTTCCAGATATACCTTTACAAGCTGGCGGATTTTAGCATCGTCTTCGACAATTAAAACAGACTTCCCCTTAGTGTTCATGAACATACACCTCCATCCGCTCTGCGATAAATTCTGAACCATTACATCTGAGCTCCGTTAACCCTTAAACAGTAGCCTTATTTTATCGTGCCCAGCATCTCTTGCATCGAATCGTAGGTCATAGGTCCGACAATTTTCTCTCGAATCACCCCCTGAGTATCAATAATAAAACTGGCAGGAATCGATGATACATCGTACAACCGGGCTGCATCCCCGTTTTCGTCTAGAAGCACTGGGAATGTAATACCGTACGCTTCCATAAATGACGGAACATCCGCTCGGCTCTTTTCCGCTTTAGTCAGATTGACGGCCAGGATTTCAATCCCTTCATTTTTATTTTTGGTATAAAACTTTTCCATTTCCGGCATCTCTAGGCGGCAGGGTGGACACCATGTCGCCCAGAAGTTGACAATCACCTTTTTCCCTCTGAGGCTGGAAAGCTTTATAGCCTTCCCGTCTACACTCCGCAATTCAAAATCCGGCGCCAGATTCCCTTTTTTCAGACCGACTGTCAACTGCTGCCCTTGATCCGTATTCGTTGATACTCCGGCTGAATTGGGCATCGCATCAGAGTTCTTACTCTTGTTCCCCCCCACATCATACAACCCCCAAATCACCAGTCCGATTAAAACAACAACCGCTAAATATTTTTTCATTGCTAAATCTTCCTTTCTAATACGTAAAAAAAGTAAACCCGGCTAACCAGGCGCTTATCTTCTGCAACTGGCCTGTAAACAACAATAAACCCATGCCAATGAGAATCCAGCCGTTGATTAAGGAGAGCAAGCCTAAACTTCGATTAATTTTCCTCACAACGCGCAAAGAATATGTGATGATTAGGGAAATTGCCAGAAACGGGATGCCTAAACCCAGTGAATAAACGAAAAGCATAACCATTCCACTATAAACCGTATTTGAAGATCCGGCCAGCAGGAGAATTGAAGAAAGCGCCAAACCGACACAGGGTGTCCAGCCAGCTCCAAATGACATACCCAGAATGAAGGATCGCCAAACATTCTTTTCCCCTGTTTGTTTAGCTTCCCAACGTTTTTCCATCATCAGAAAACGCAGTTTTAGTATTCCCGCCATCTGTAAACCAAAGATAATGATCAAGAGTCCGCTTATTTTTTGGACGATATCTCGGTTATGGGTGAAAATCTGTCCCAATACGCTGGCCGATGCCCCCATCATCACAAAGATAAAACTAAAACCCATAATAAAACTGAGAGAGCGGACCAGCAACAAACTTTTGGAAACCTCTACCCTATTGTTTCCAAGCGTTGAACCGGTAAGATTGGCAACATAAGCCGGAATTAGCGGAAATACACACGGCGACAAAAACGATAACATCCCTGCCGTAAAGGCAAATAGTACTGAAACATTCTCCACCGAACTTCTCCCCTATGCATTTTTATTAAGTCTTTTCTTCTCCGGAAACAAGTCTATGGCAAGACAAAGTGCGGCAAGGCTTAAATAGAGAATTTGCTCTTGGGAAAACCCCCACCAATAATTCTGTTTGAGCGGGTTCAAAAACGCAATGCCCACTTGACCCAGGCTAAACCATAATAGGACCTGATTCAGATGATTAGGCTTGCCGATTTCTTTGCTTCTCCGAAAAATTTGCAGGAGAATAAGCAGGGCGATGATAATTTCACTCCCATCAACCCATACCATTTGTTTATTCCCAACTAAGTCAATCGAATAGTACGCTGCTGTGGCAGCCAAAAAACCTGCAGCTAGCAAATCCCCATAAACCCAAACTGAAACCTGGTCCTTTTGCGCACGAAGGTAAAAATAAAAGATTGCAACTACCGCGGCTAGCCAGATCCCACCCTCGCCACCCGAGAAATAGAGTAAAGCCAAAGGGTTGGTAACAACACTTACCGGATCGAAAAGAATCAAGCTAAATTTCCATACCATAAGAGCGGTAATTAAGCTGTTTTCGATCGTCTCGATAATCCGTTTATCTGGATATCCAGCTGTCTTCAAGCGGTATCTCATAATAAAATAACCTACGAAAGCGGAAAAAATAACAACCAACCAGTGCGTCTTGAGCAAAAATGGACCAACTTGAAGAGTCTCGTTCATCTTTTTCCCTCCTTTGTAGTCGTATCCTTTAGACTATAACATCCAATTTTAAAGATTGTTTAAAGAAAAAGCATTCCTCTCGAAATGCCGGATTCAGTCCAGTTGATGCAAATATGAAAGCAGTCCGGAAATTGGGAGTAAGTTTTTTTGCCAGTTGGCCTAAAGGGGCCAAGCTACACTGGTGGGACCGAGGTCGTACATCAAGAAACAAAAAGAGTAAAAGTCCTGGCAAAATTCCTATTAAACTACCCTTTATTAATCGTATCAGGCTCTCCTTATGAATTTCATTGTGAATTTTATATGTCATTATGAGAGATATCAAAAGAGAAAGTATGATATTTAACTGAATTGCATCATGTGGTTCTAAAATTAACAGTAGAAACGGAGTGGCCATAATGGAGAATCCGAATCCAGTTCCAGCTTGCAAAGTTGATGGTCTTGATAAACAATACCCAAAGTCTGAATGAATCCGAATTATTGATTAGGTGTCATTGTGCAGTAACGCGCCATTGGGATCTAACACGGTTCCAATAACCTTGTTCATCTAGGATTCGCTGCACGATGCACAAATTGGTTTCAAACCCTCTAATGTTCCCTTCTCTGCTAGGCAATTTTATTTGCACAAATCGATAGATTTGCTGACGTGCACAGTTATATTGACATGTGCTTTGATAATCGAGCTTGCATCAACAATCTTTCCCCCCTCTTCTAAAATAAACTCACTTAATTTCTCTTCAGGGATCATGTTCATAAGAGCATTGCGTACCACGATGGCCTCAATGACTGGGTGGTCAACCTTAATGATCTTGTATTGATCCGGACTGAGGACATCAACCATCCTTTTTAATGCCTCTGGACCTATAGGTGCATTACGGCCCACAATTACAACATCTTGCATAGGTGGCATTTCAAATTCTGTCAGGTGCATTTGGATTTCTGCTTTTTTAGATTCTTTCATAACGCTCACGGTAGACCTCCATTTTTATTTTTATTTTGATTGTCATAACTAGTTTGTCTAAAATAGTCCTTGATACTTCTACTAAAAACACCGCTTTTGTACGGTGTTCCAATCGTAATATTATCAACGATAGAACTACTAATCCAACCGTTGATAATATTAGATAGCAGAATTTCCTAGCATTTATGCATTCTATACATCCCAGTTCATTTAAAGTTTAGCCCCACTGCTTCTCTAATAGCTTTTCAGTAAATATTCTTGAAATTTCAGGATCGAACTGTGTGCCGGCGTTTTCTTGAATTTCTTTCAAGGCTTGTTCCTCACTCAAAGCATTTCGATAGGGGCGCTCGCTGATCATGGCATCGTAGGCGTCAGCAAGGGCTATAATTCTTGAAACCCTTGGAATAGCTTCCCCCTTTAACCACTTTGGATAACCTTTACCATCCCATCGTTCATGATGAGCTAATATACAATCTGCTAATTCTAACATTTCATAAGATGAATGGAGTAGTCAGCATCTATAACTACTTCTTACTATTGCGGTCTAAAATCTCGATGTCATAGGGATCCTAGGCTGTAACCACTCTTTACATCTGTAATCGTTTATCCAAAGCTCGAAGCTGTATTGCCTCAGCTAGATGCTCCGGAAGAATATCTAAGGAACCTCCTAGGTCAGCAATCGTACGGGCAACCCTTAAAATACGATCATGAGCTCGAGCACTAAGATGTTGGCTATCAAAAATCTTTTGTAAGAGAGACTCTCCACTCTGAGTCAATTGTCCAAACTCCTTAGTTTCCTTTGCCGTCATTTCCGCATTGGTTTTTGCCGGTCCTAGGCGAGCCCATTGTCTCTGACGAGCTGCCATCACTCGCTCCCTGATCACAATAGAAGACTCTTTGTCATTGCTATTCTTTAACTCCGAATAATTTAGCCTTGGCACCTCAATATGCATGTCAAAGCGATCTAAAAGAGGGCCAGAAATCCTGCCCCGATAGTTTTGAATTTGCATAGGTGTACAATGACAAACTCTTCCCTGATCACCGAAGAAACCACAAGGACATGGGTTCATACTTGCTATAACACTAACATGGGCAGGATAGGTAATACTCCCTGATTGTCGAGTGATCGTCAGTTCTCGATCTTCCAAAGGTTGCCGGAGACATTCCAAGACTTCACGAGCAAACTCTGGCAACTCATCTAAAAACAGCACACCATGATTCGCAAAGCTTAACTCACCTGGACGTAACTCACGCCCTCCCCCAATCATTCCTGCTTTTGTGACGGTATGGTGAGGACTTCTAAAAGGTCGATGTTGAACCAAATTACCATTGCAATTTAGTAACCCACAAACACTGTAAAGCTGAGTGACCTCAATGCTTTCCTGCTCGCTTAAGGGAGGAAGTATTCCTGAGTATGCTTTAGCCAGCAGTGTCTTACCCGATCCTGGCGGTCCCACAAGGACGACATTATGTCCGCCCGCAGCTGCTATTTCTAAAGCCCTCTTCGCATGTTGTTGTCCATGAACATCTGTCCAGTCCACCTTGACTCCGCTATATAATTCTGGTTGTGGAGTCCGCGACATCGTGCCATCCTTAAAGCCACTTCCATCTTCTATTCCCTTGACAATTTGTGCCAGATTAGCTGTACTATACGTCTCTAAGCCTGTCACCAAACGAGCTTCTGCCAGATTGTCTGGAGGAACAATCAAGCATAGCGTTTCGCTGATACGGCCTTCGTCTAAGCTAGATTCCATGTTTTCTCTATCTAGGGTTATAGCCATAGTGAGTACACCTGGAACGGGGCGAAGGGTCCCCTCTAATGAGAGTTCTCCTGTCAACACATACTGAATGGCTGATGGTAAACTACATTGCCCAGTCGCTGCAAGAATCCCGATCGCAATCGGCAAGTCGAGACCCGATCCTTCTTTGCGCAAATCCGCAGGAGCCAAATTCACTGTTACCCGCTGCAGGGGAAACTGATAGCCTGAGTTACGTATCGCTGAACGAACTCGATCCCGGGCCTCTCTTACAGCAGTGTTCGGCAATCCGACGATATCAAAGCTTGGTAAACCATTCGCCACGTCAACTTCTACCCGGATCAGATGAGCTTGTAATCCAAGGACTGTCATGCCATATACTGCAGCGAACATACCTTTACCCTCCCAAAAAGAGTGATATTTATCATAAATGATGAACCATAACCGTTAACCTTCTATAGTTTATCACAAGCACAGAACAATAACTTGTAATATAACTAAAATTTACCTTTTATTTTCATATTAACACCTTTAAAAATATAAAACAAAAGGCCACGGAAATCTCCATGGCCTTTTGTTAACCCTTACTCTTTTTTACAAACGTGGAAGTTCAATCCAGAAGGTCGTCCCTTTTCCCATATCACTTTCAACCCTAATATGTCCATAGTGAGCTTCTACAATTTGACGCACAATGGCTAATCCTAAGCCCATTCCTCCATCCTTGCGAGACCGTGCCTTGTTTACTCTGAAGAAGCGATCGAAAATATAGGGCAAAGCTTCTTTGGGAATCCCTTCTCCTTCATCCTGAACCGCCAACCGCACTTGATTTTGTTCTTCCTCCAGAAAAACTCGAACTGTTTTTCCGCTCGGGGTATGACTTAAGGCATTATCTAAAAGATTAATAAAAACTTGCAGCAGTCGATCTGGGTCTGCATAGAGTTCACCGGATGCCTTAGAAATTTCAAGATTTACCCCTAGCTCTTGAGCCCTTCCTTGAAAGCGTTGTTCAATATCCAGCATAAAGCTCTCCAGGTCAATGGCAATAGGTTGTGAAATTTGACCCCGTTCAAGACGATTCATGTCTTGTAAGTCCTGAACCAGACGAGCCAACCGCTTGGCTTCTTCAAAGACCAAATCAAGGTATTCCTCTTGCTGATCTTTTGGTATCACACCGTCCTGGATAGCCTCCAAATAACCTTGAATCAGATGTAGGGGAGTTCTTAGCTCATGTGTCACACTGGCTAAAAACTCTCGTCGACTCTTTTCCGCTCGTAAAGAAGCGGTGACATCGCGTAGAACCGCAACATGTCCGCCAAACCCTTCTTTATCTGCCAAAGGGGCCATAACTACTTGTAAGACTTGAATTCCAAGTGAAATCGTTGCATAGTTCTCCAACCGACCCTCGCTGAGCACCATCGTCTGAAGGAAGCTAACAATTTGGTCCTTGCGTTCCTGAATTTCAACGTCATTTACTTGCCATAACCCTTTTGCAGAATCATTAGCATATAGAATTTTTCCACCATAACTCAGCATTACAACCCCATCACTAATGCCTTCGATGATCCCTTGAAGTAAATTTTTCTCTCGCGAAAGCCATTCCATATGGTTTTTGAGGCTTTCCCCCATTGAATTTAGAGCTTCGGCCAACTCTCCAATCTCATCGTTACTCGCAACTCCCAAGATAGGCATGAAATCCCCTTTTGCCATTCGGGTTGCACCTCTTTGCATTAAGGCAAGAGGCCGCGTAACCTGTCGGGCAAAGAAAAGGCTTACCACAGTAGCTAAGAAAACCGCAATCAGAGAAGCGTAGAGAATAAGTCGGCGAAATGTCGCTATACTTTCTTGAATAGGTATCGGCGAACTCCCTAATAAAACAACCCCTTGAACAGGTTTAGATCCGACTGGAGCTGCAGCAAGCAGCATGGCTTGCGCTCGGCCATTCACGGGTAAAGCCTTAATCGAAATGGTTTTTCCTGTTAAAACTTCTTCTAAATATCCCTGCGTAAAGAAGTCTGAGGGTTGTAAGTTGCGAGACCATCCACTTAATGGACTCCCAACCAAGCCTCCAAGATGCCATTCTATAACACTTCGTTGCTCTTGAGGCGTCATAGAACCTGACATCAAAATGACATCTCCTTCTGGATCAAGGAGGACCAATTGGGTTCCCGAAGTAAGTCTAAATTTCTCCAGTAAGTTTACACGTCCACTCCAACTTGGCACTGTCTCCAATTGCCCTGATATCTCATTTGCTTCAGCACGAAGTGTCTCTAACTTTTGCTTTAGGTAGAAATCCCCAAAAAGCCAAGTTATCGTAACCCCTAAGCCGCCAAGGACCGTGAGAATAAGAATGGTCGTTGCTAACCATAGCTTTATAGATATATTCCATGTATAGCGCATTTTCACGCAAATAACACCTGTCTTTTCTCCTTGACGTTGATTTTAGGTTGTCAATTGACTATCTCTGAATCAAATTTATAACCCACGCCCCATACGGTAACCAGCATTTGCTTAACATTTGGATGGGACAGTTTCTCCCGTAACTTTTTAACATGCGTGTCTACAGTTCGGGCATCCCCATAAAAATCATATCCCCAAACTGTTTCCATAAGCTGTTCACGTGAGAATACTCGTCCACGATTCTTAGCCAAGAAATAAAGCAGGTCAAATTCCAGAGGAGTTAAATTAATGACATCGTCCCCTATGCTAACCCGATGTCTCTCTTTATTTATACAAAGCAAACCAGCGCATATCTCGGTCGTAACCGGATGGAGTTTTCCTGTAGACCGACGCAAGAGGGCTTTGACTCGTGCGACTAATTCTTTGGTGCTGAACGGTTTGACCAGATAATCATCGGCGCCCAGTTCAAGCCCCAACACGCGATCAAACTCCTCCCCACGGGCGGTCAGCATAATGATCGGGATCGCTGAACTCTCCCGTACTTCCCGACAGACACGCCAGCCATCAATGTCGGGCATCATAAGATCCACAATTAAAAGCGAAAATTGACCAGCACGAAACTTCTCCAAAGCAACTCGCCCATCCTGTGCTTCCTCAACGGCATACCCCTCTCGTTCGAGATATAACCTTACTAAGCTTCGAATTTTCTCTTCATCATCGACAATTAAGATCGGATCCAATTTGCAAACTCTCCTTTGGTACAACAATTATTTCCGAATAGATCTGATTAGTCTAGTTTAGCATCCATTTGTGAAAATTGTGTGATCAAAACGGCAAGCCTTTATAAAGCTGCTTTAATCCAGTTCACTTCAGAGCTTTCCCCAACCTGACGGATTGCAACCACATCAAATCTTAGACTAGGCCAGTTTTTATAGCCTTGTTGCATTACATAATAGGAGGCAATCGCCTGTAACCTTTGTGCCTTCCTGAGGGTTATGCTCTCTTCGCCCCACCCTCTATAAGATGACCGTCGTGTACGCACCTCGATAAAGACCAGTGCTTCAGCATCACGGGCGATAATGTCCATCTCACCTTTTGGACAGCGATAATTTCGTGTAACTATAGTTAACCCAGAATCTATTAAAAAACGAGTGGCGAATTCTTCGCCGGATTTTCCCAAGGACTGTTTATTCTCCACAGAAGTTTACACAGCTCCTTTATGATTTTCTGTTCTCCCGCTTATTTTTATCACAAAATGGACAGCGAATGCTGTCCATTTTGATGAGAAATCCACTATTTTACTGTGTCACTTACCTAAATAAACTTTGAGCA
>NZ_BAAHYN010000028.1:0-22111 GCF_054657535.1 Desulfosporosinus burensis | reverse complement strand
TTGAAAAAACAGCGCCTTTATTGCCAATACGCCCTAAGGCTTCACAGGATCTAGCTCGAATTAAGCTGTCATTGTCTCCTAAGCATTTCATCAGTAGATCAAAGGCCAAGGGAAAGTTGGCGAACACCTTTAGTAAGTAGATATCGACCCGTCTGCTAACCTTTTGATAGATACCGCTTAGTACTTCCAAGGCCTGTTCTTGGTTTAATTCACGCAAAGTCCAATCAATCAGTCGAATTAAAACTTCCTGATTTTGACTCAGTAGAATTCGTTTGGACAAGTCAAGATCATGAATTGAAATTGCCCTCTTCAACTGCTCCCCAAGTTTAGGGAGCAGATAACCGGCAATGGTTTGAGCGCTTTTTTCACTAAGGGTTAATTTGCCGGCTTTATTCTTCTGAATATAATGCAGAGAAATTAGTCCATCTATGCCGCACGAAAATAGAATACCTCGTTGGTCTCCACCAGAGGCCCCCATTCCGTATCCCCATATTCCGGCAGCTTCGCCCATGGCTGAAATTAACGAGTCTTCATCCAACTGGCCTTCATGAGTATGAATAATTTCCAGCAAAGTCACTAAATCTTGGACTTGCAAAGGCATTCCTAGGTCCCAAATCACCTGTTCCAATTTTAGGCGTTCCTTATATAAAGGTTCTCCAGTGACAGCAGTGTGGAATTGGTAGAAGAAACTTAGCTGTTCGAAGCCAAATTCTCTCAACTCGGAGTTCTGTTGGCATTCTAAGAGACTTGCCCTAGTATTCGCCGTAAACGCTTTGACCTTTTTTAATCTTAATACCAATAGATCAAGATAATCTAAAGGATAGCCAGTCCTTTCGGCGATATTGGGCAGGGATTCTTCACCGATCCAGAGGCGGAAAATTCGGCGCCAAGGTTCCTTAGGATCCGTAATTTGTGGACGGTTGATAATCTTTTGCGCTGGTATTAGTAAGTCATTGGCTAAATCCACGACCACAGCGGAAGGGTTTGCAAACTGGTTTTTTAATTTCCATTGAATTATCTCGGCAAAGGTGGAATTGGTCAGTAAGTCCGCATTGTTGCAAAAACAATAGACGAGATCTGGAATAATCGTTTCATTGATATATTTAAGAGCAAGAGGACTTCTAGGCCCACCCCACTCCTCTAATAAAACGGCGGCCAGGCTTTCCTGTAAGCTGTTTAAATCATGCTTAGTCCAGTCCCATTTCATTAACTTTAATTCCGCCACTGCTCATCACCTTCCCAGCTTCCATTCCCATCTGCCACCCTAATTCCAGAGCTTTGATGTTTCGTTCTGCGGTCCCTTTCGGTGCCCGATGCTCAACTGCCTGCAAAACATGCTCCAAAGGAATTTGTCCACTTAATGAAGCCACGACTCCCAAAGCCACGACATTAGCGCTTTGTTCAGAACCAAATTGAGTTCGAGCAGCTTTAGTGATCGGCAGAGAATAAAAATTGATACTTCGTGGCTTAACTTCTGTCACATAGGAATTATCCACAATCAGGATCGCCTCTTCATTCAGAGGCAAACCGTACTTTTTATAAGCTTCTTGACTGAGGGTTAAGACAAAATCAGGTTTTTCCACTTTCGGGTAATAAATCGCTTCGTTGCCGATGATGACTTCAGCCCGACTGGCACCGCCCCTAGCCTCGGGACCATAGCTTTGACTCTGGGCGACATTTTGGTCGGCATTAATTCCTGCCTCAGCCAACATGATCGCCGCTAAAATCAGACCTTGTCCGCCCGTTCCGGTTAACAGAAATTCTTGTTTAGCCATCAGAGACTGCCCTCCCTTAACTTATGTCTTAGTTTCTCATATTCTTGTGTAAACTCTGGTGCCTGTCGCTTAAAAATCTCGCCAATTTGGAAATCTTCCTCGCTTAAAGGCTGCTTACCCGCTTTGAAGGCATGCTCCTTTTGCCAGATCAGCATATCGGCTGGGGTTTTAAATTTATTTCTTCGTCCGTAAGAAACAGGACACTGGGAAATGGCTTCTACGAGTGAAAAACCCGGATTGTTGTAGGCATCCATGACTAATTTTGTCAGGAGTTGATTATGGTAAGCCGTGGCTCTGGCCCCATAGGTAGCTCCTGCTGCTTTAGCCAATTCCAGAATTTGAAAGGGTCTCTCTAGGTTGCCAAACGGAGAAGTGGTTCCCCGTTTGGCATGAGGGGTTAAGGGCGAGGTCTGCCCCCCCGTCATACCGTAAATGTTATTATTTATAACTATGGCGGTTAGATCGATATTGCGCCTAGCGGCATGAATTAAATGATTACCTCCAATGGCCGTGGAATCTCCATCTCCCATGATCACGAAGACCTCCAACTCCGGGCGAGCTGCCTTAATTCCCGTGGCGAAGGGTAAGGCTCTGCCATGGGTCGTATGGAGGGTATTAAAGTCTAAGTAACCCGGCATGCGCGAGGAACAGCCAATTCCAGACACAAAAATCACCTTATTTTGGTCAAGCTGCAAGGTTTTGATGGCTCGGACGATGGCGGCCATGATGGTTCCTATGCCGCAACCCGGGCACCAGATATGCGGTAACGTCTCGGTCCGGAAATATTGAGCAATATCACTAAACATTTTGAATCCCCTCCCGAATCCTGTCCAAAACTTCCTGGGGAGTGATTAATTCTCCGTCAATGCGGTTTAGGTGTTCGACTGCTTTATAACCAAAGATTCGTTCGATTTCGCCGACTAATTGACCGCAGTTCATCTCCACAACTAAGTACTTCCGGTTAGAATACGTCTCCAGCTGTTGTTGCGGAAAAGGCCAAATCGTAATGGGACGAAAGAGTCCAACCTTTAGGCCAAAGCTGCGGGCCAGATGAACCGCCTCCAAGGCTGAACGGGCGGTACAGCCGTAAGCAATCACGATCAGTTCGGCATCGTCAAGCTGGACCTCTTCGACTAATTGGATCCGCTCTAAATAAGGAGTTAGCTTCAGGGTTAAACGCTGCATAAACTTTTTGGTCACGTCAGGGTTCCCGGTGGGCAAGCCCTTTTCATTATGCGTTAACCCTGTGACATGGTGACGGTAACCGTCGCCAAAGTTCGCCATGGCTGGAATCATGCTCGCATTGTTTTCATAAGGAACATATTCACTCGGCGGTACTGCTGGCCTTTTCCTATCGACGATGGTTAATTCTTGAGGTAAGATTACCTTTTCACGCAAATGCCCAATCACTTCATCCATGAGTAAAATGACGGGAATTCGAAACTCCTCGGCAAAATTAAAGGCTGTTACTGCAAGTTCATAACACTCTTGCACTGAGGATGGCGTTAAGGCAATGATCGAATGGTCGCCATGAGTGCCCCACCTCGCTTGCATAACATCAGCTTGGGCGGGAGACGTTGGTAGTCCTGTACTGGTACCTCCTCTTTGGACATTGACCACAACACAGGGAACTTCCGTAGCAATGGCATACCCCAAATTCTCCTGTTTCAGTGAAAATCCTGGCCCGCTCGTTGCGGTCAGGGTTTTGAGCCCTGTTAAGGAAGCCCCAATGATCGCTGCCATGCTTCCTATTTCGTCTTCCATTTGGATAAAAGTACCCCCGATTAAGGGCAGCCTCTCGGCCATGATTTCAGCGATTTCTGTGGAGGGTGTGATTGGATATCCGGCGTAAAAAAGAACTCCGGCCGCCAAGGCCCCTTCGGCTACCGCTTCATTTCCTTGCATTAATCTGGCTTTATTCATCTTTAGTCACCTCGATATTAATGGCGAAGTCTGGGCAAAGCCGTTCACAAATCTTACAGGCTATGCACTGCTCAGGCTTGGCCACCACAACCTTGCCAAATTCGTCGCTTTCCAGGACTTTTTTAGGGCAAAATGCTATACATATTCCACACTTCTTGCACCAATCTTGACTGACTAAAATGGTAGCAGTCTGTATTGCTAGTACCAAAGCCTAAACATCTCCTTATGCTTCCCGAATACTAATCCGGTATTAAATGCTCTGCCAACGGGCACTTTCCTCAGCTTTTTTAACGAGATCGCTCACTTCCCAGGGTCGTGACGCTACATTAGGCCCCGCTGCATGCAAAGCGACTGGCTGTCGTTTATTTTAATGAAGGATAAACCGAAGACTAGGTCTCCCCCAAAACCAATGTTCTCAGTAGCTCCTCAAACGATAGTTTTATTTCCGTTTTCGTGAGCATCATCTTGTTTGAGTTCATCGGCAGGTATAATCTAAAAAAAGGAACTTTGGGTAAGCTGGTAAACTAAGTAAAAAAGGGAACAACAAACTTGGGCCAAGAGGTGTTTGGCCTTTAAAATTAAAGAGCTCAAATAGTTCAATGCGACAGTCCCTCGCAGGAATGTCGCTTGATTACGAATCCCTTTAGGATTCTTATGATAATCGGTGTTTTTGAATTACATCTTCATTAATTTCCATACCTAAACCAGGCTTATCTTCTAATTCTAGGAAACCTTCTTTGAAGGATTTAATTGGGAGCGGTGTTAAATCCCAACGCAAGGGATTTTTTTGGTCTTTAGACCAATCGCTTTGCATGTCCTCAAAGATAAAGCAATCTGGTAAAGCAGCAGCTAGGTGTAATGAAGCAGCAATACATACCGCAGATGAACTTCCGGTATGAGTTAAGTACGGTACATTAAAGGAACTACTCAAACCATGAATTTTTAAGCATTCTGTAAATCCACCCGCTCTACAGACATTGGGTTGAATTATGTCAACTTTGCCTTTTACAATCAAATCCTTGAGACCATATCTTAGGAAGTGGGCCTCTCCGGCAGCGATGGGAGTATTCAAGGATTCCGACAATCTTCTGTATCCCTCATAGTCATCAGGAGAAATTGGTTCTTCATACCATCTAATATTGTATTTTTCTAATTCTTTACCAACTTGGAGCGCAGTTTTAACATCATACCCGCAGTTTGCATCAACCATTAAGGTGATATCTTTGCCAACGTGTTCGCGAACTGCAGCCACAGCCATAACATCAGTCTCTATACCCTGACCGATTTTCATTTTCATGGCAGTAAAACCTTGATCTACAAAATTTTGTGCTGTTGCTAACATGGTTTCCATACCCCTGAAACGGATAGAGGATGCATAAGCCCAAATTTTGGGGTGACTATTGCCACCAAGGAGTTTATAAACAGGAACATTTAAAGCCTTCCCTTTAATATCCCAGAGCGCTACATCAATACCGCTAATAGCTTCGATATAAAATCCCTGGTAATGTCCCCTGTTCATCATGGCCCCAAAAAGAAGTTCCCAGATATATTCAGTATCTGTAGGGTCTTTACCTATAAGTATCGGTTTCATATAATTGACAATATCCCTGGTTGCTGTCGGAGCTAGACGGACCATACATTCGCCATAACCCGTTATTCCTTCGTCTGTTTCAATTTTCACTAAAGTAGTACGGTATTCTTGAAAAACAACTTTTTCCAATTCGTCTGCGTGGGGAATGCTGATAGGTGCTTTAATCGCGTTTTCAATAGGGTACAGCTAGGCTGATTCCTTCTACATTTGTGATTTTCAAGGTAAACCTCCTTCAAATAACTATGAAATAATTAGAAACAGATTATTGAAAAAAACTACATTAACTTACATTTGTCTTCAGCATGCTAATGTTGTCTTTTAGATAATCCGGAATGGTCTATTTTCGTAAACGCCTCGACTCAAAGGTGATCGTTGAGCTAAATGAAGCTTTGTTCAAGGAAAAAATCTAATCTGGCTTAGAGTTTTTCCGGGATCGGGCTGAATATAGCCTACGGTTTTGACCAGGCTACATTCCTAGATATCTCCTCAGCCGCCCTGCAAAGTATTATTCCCCACTCCCTGGCCATATCCATGGTAAAGCGACTGGCTGGCCCGTGAAGGCCAATAGAACCTATTAGCTCTCCGTCCCTTGAAAAGAGAGGGGCTGCGACAGTCATCGCTTCCTGCACACGTTCCCCAGCACTGATGGCGAACCCTTCCTCCTTTATTTTTTTGAGTTCATCCAGGAGTTTCTCGCGGTTTGTAATGGTAGAAGGTGTGATGCTGTACAGGCCGATTTCGGAAATGGTCTGCTCAACCTCGTTCGGTGACATCTGGGCCAGGATGACCTTGCCGTTTGCCCCGGCATGAAGTGGAAGCATCTTCCCCAACTCTACCGACATCCGGACCTCACTGGAGCTTTCAAACATAAATACGTAAGTGCGCATTAGCCCCACTCGCATCGAAAGGGTGGCTGTTTCGCCGGACTGGTTCCTGAACGACTCTAGGAACGGGTGGGCAATGTCATCAAGGCGCAGGCGGTGAAACATGGTGGCGCTCCACCCCCGGAAGGTCTTACCAAGGGTATACTGCTGCCTTTCCTTGTCGTGCATCAGAACATCCTTGTGGGTCAACGAGACAAGTATCCTGTGAAGTGAGCTTTTAGGTATGTCCAGCATGGAGTCTAACTCAGTCAGACTCAGGGTTGACTTCAAGCCGGTGAAACAGTTCACTACGTTTATGGCCTGCTCCAGGACCATTATTCTCTTGGTGACCATTTAATAAAAGCCTCCTGTCCCCATGTTTTAACCCCTGTCGGGAAAAGTGAATCCGTTTTCTCTTGCCTGGGTCTGAAAAGGATTCACACTTTTTCATAAACTTCAGATGGGCGACACTCTTCTAAATTCTATGAAATCCACTCTAGGCTCTGTAATTATTTCCTTGAACACTACGATAGAGCAAACCTCATCTTTTAAAGTTTGATAAGCTTATTTTGAATCAAGGACTGTGTCAATCCTATAATTTACCAAGTGTGATAAAGCAGACAGGCAACAATATGTGCTTTACCACTGGAAACATATATAATATATCACATTATAACATCACGATAGCCAAACTGGATACCCCTTGTTGGGCCAGTATAAAATCGAGATCAAGATCATCACTGCCAGCATCACCCAAAAAACCCTGATCCCGACTCGCCCCACATCATAAAGCCTAAGGTCGGTTTTCTGAAATGCGTATACCAAGGACGGGGACTGGTTCGGAAAGATTATCAACACGTTTCCTGCCTGAAATGCAAGCATTCCAAACCAGACTGGATTTAGCCCGATGCTTTTAGCGACGGCAAAGGCCATGGGCAAAGTTATCCCGACAAACAGGGTGGCAGCGGGCAGAGGAATGCGCAGAAATATTATAAATACCAACATCAAAACCACAATGACCTCAATATTGAGGTGCGTTGACTGGCAGAGCAGCAAAAGAGACTTTCCCATGGAACCCATAAGGCCGGACCGTTGAACCGCGTCCCCCAGCGACAGTATGGTTCCGAAAAAATAAATTGTGCTCCACTCCACCGAGGACATGAGCTCGCGCATGTCCTTAGCTCCTAGAGGTGGTATTATCATTAGTAATGCACCCGCTAGCGAGCTACTTACCGGCGTTATTCCCAGGGTTCCACCGAAAGCTGTGGCCCCGATGGTTCCCATTATTACCAGCAGGGCCTTCCATTCCCTTTTCGAAACGACCCCCAGTGCCTCCCACTGAACTTTCAGTGAGTCTCTGACCTGTCCGACATCACACGTTTCTGGCGGTATCACCCTCAAAACCGTTACATAGAGCGTCAGCGTGTAAAGGACAACCGCCGGGAAAAAGGCCGCCAGCCAATCAATGTAGCCCCACTGAATCCCTGCGAACTTCCCGAATAGGTCTACTGCCAGGATGGTGGACGTTGCCCCTGTCATGATCCCTGTGCTGCAATAGGTTGATAGCATTCCCGTCCCGAGCATCAGGCTCTTCATCAGGTTACTGTCGTGCTTCAGTTCCAGAGAGGATACAAGCCTTGAAAAAATGGGGTAAAACATTACCACCCGGGCAAGACCTATGGGTATCAGGAGCACAGAAAGCACCACGGCAGCGAACGATGCCAGCATTACCAGTCTTATTTTGCCGTTGGCCAGCCTCAGAAGAAAAAACACAATCCTCCGCGGAAGCCCAGACTCTGCCATGCCGTAAGCTATAATGCTATATGCGAAAAACATTAAGACCGAATTGCTGGAGAGCCCTTCCAGAGCTTCTCTGGTACTGCCGAGGCCCAGCATGGAAATGCAGACCAGTACGTAGATGGAGGTGGCGATGTTGGGAATGTATCCCGCGATCCAGAGCGCGGTGGACGACAGCAGCAGAGTGCCGGCAACCACCTGTTTGGCCACCGGGCTACCTACTGCGCCCGAGGCGCTGTAAAAAATATACACGGCTAGGGGCAGCAGTAGCAGCATATATGACAGCACAATTCCCCAGGGAAATTCTAGTGATTTTCCTTTTGCAGATGGTAAAATTAAATTTGCCATTTCCCATCAAACCTGCATCCGATTTGGGAGCGGCCATCCTTTTGGCAGGGAAACTCCCAAGCGGTCGGCCAAGTCATTCAGGGAGCGAAAGGTCCTTTCAGCCAGCGGCACCCCGCCTTGCAGGGCCGCTGACCGCTTTTCGTGGCCCCTGTCTCCCGGGACGTAAACTGCCGAAGTCCCTTCGGCGGGTGGACACTTCCTAATTTCGATCGCAATCCGGTTGACCTGCTCCTTAAATTCCTCCGCCGGCATAAAGTCACTGATGCGGACCGCGACCAGAAGGTGGGAAACCTGCTGCGACCGGCCTGTCTCGTCCACTGGGGTCACCTGGCTGTCCCAAACTCCTCCGGCCAGCACGCCGGTTAGGATTCCCGCCACCAGCGTGATCCCGTACCCCTTATGGGCGCCAAACGGAAGCAGCACTCCGCGAAGGGCTTCGAGGGGATCGGTGGTCTCCCTTCCCTCCGAGTCCAACGCCCATCCCTCCGGTATCGCGCTTCCGGCCTGGGCAGCCCTGCGAATTTTACCTGCCGAGGCGATACTGTTCGCCATATCAAGCACTATAGGCTCGCCTCCTGTAGGTATGGCAGCAGACCAGGGATTGTTTCCTAGCATCTTTTCCCTGCCGCCCCACGGGGCAAGCCTCGGTGAAGCATTCGAGAAGCAAAATCCGATCATGTCATGCTTTGCTATCCATTCGGTGAAATAGCCGGCCCGGCCAAAGTGGCTGCTGTTCCTAACACCTATAAAGGCCGCGCCGCTCTGTCCGGCCTTTTCTACCGCCAGTTGGGCTGCACGATATGCGGCGATCTGGCCAAAGCCGTTGTCCGCGTCCAGAACAGCCATAGTGGACGCTTCTCGCACCACGCTTATTTTTGCCCGGGGGTTGAGGCCTCCGGCAATTATCCTTTCGGCGTAGGCCTTCAGCCTGAATACCCCGTGAGTGCTTACCCCCCTAAGGTCGGCGTCAACCAGGGTGCCGATAACTATTTTTGCCTCTTCTCCGTGCAGACCCAGTGCCTTGAGTAGGACTGTCACAGCCTCCTCAAGCAGTTCGGTCGGTATAATTACGTGGTCCTCCACTCCGTCACTTCCCTTCGCCAAAACAAGTCAGCTGGCCCTGGCTTGACCTGCGACCTCCTAGTCCGCAGGTCAGACAGTGGGCTGAATTCTATTCAAAGCTATATCTTCGTTACCCAAGATTTCGGCACGGGTCTTCCGACCGTTACAGATCCTTACGACAAGGTCCCGAAGTGGGTCGGCTCCCTCCTCAGCAGTAATATTTCCGTAGAATACGTCACATACATCCAAATCAATGTTAGGGGCCATTCTCTTAGCAGTTACCGGGTTAGCGGTTATTTTGGCAGTGGGACAGATGGGACATCCCACTATATTCCCCTTTCCGGTGCTGAAAAGAATCACTTGGACCCCTCCGGCGGCAAGGCCAGTCATTGACTCTAGAGCCGGAGCCGGGGTGTCCATAAGGTATAGGCCAGTGCCCCGAGGCGGCTCAGCGTACTCGAGCACGCCCTGAATCGGCTTGCTCCCGCCCTTAATGATGGCCCCTAGGGATTTTTCCTCGATGGTGGTCAGCCCTCCGGCAATGTTGTCAGGCACCGGGTTGGCCCCCAGAATGCTGACGCCGCGGGCTGTGGCTTGTGCCTCGACGTTGTTCACTATAGACAGAATCTTCTGACGCACATCTTCGTTCACAGCTCGTCCGGACAGTATGTGCTCGGCCCCCAGGAACTCCGAGGTCTCCGACAGCACAACCGTGCCGCCGTTATCGATCACCCAGTCGGCAACCTTCCCAAGGACAGGATTGGACCCGATCCCAGAGGTGGTGTCGGACCCCCCGCACTCTACCGCCAGTACAAGCTTGTCGAAGCCTACCAATTCCCTCTGTTGCTCGCTTGCCTGGGTCACCATGTCCATAGCAATCTCCACCCCGGCAGCCGTGGCGTTTATGCTATTACCACATTCCTGCACCGTAACGATTTCAACCCGCTTCCCACTCAACTCCATAATAGCCTTGGCCAGTTTTTTGGCGGAAACGGGCTCCAGACTGATTATCAGAACGCTGTGTAGATTAGGGTTTGCGCCCATCCCTGCAAGGGTCCTGAATGTAAGCTCCTCGTCAGCCCCGTACTGTCCGCGCCCGTACCATATCGTTAGAGGCATCACATCCTTGACCTGGGTCGCAATATTCCTGACAATATTATTGACGTTGTCCATGGCCGCTATCACAGCCACATGATTTCGAATCCCGACACGACCGTCGGGCCTTTTATAACCCATAAAGTTCAAAATATTGACCTCCTCAGTTGCTTGTGTTTAAGTCGCCGCGCCCACGAATGCTTTCAAGGTTGTTTACATGGACAAGGTCCCCGACCTTAATATCCTTCTTTGCACATCCTATAACGGCATCATACTTTATAACTTTGATGCCCTCCCGTATTTCTGATAAGGCCACTTTATGCCCGAGAGGTATGCTCTCGGTGGCTGTAACCTTTTTGACCGCCCCGCCTTTTTCGTAGCAAACCTCTTCCCCGGCTGTGATATCCCGGATGACGGTCACAACATTATCGTTTTCATGTAGCAATACTGAGTTCTTAATAACTATCAACTCCTATTGTTTAATTCAAAGCGCCTAATACTTCCCGATAACGTGGCAACATTAATGCGGCACTAGCCAACGACTTTTGCCTTCTTTTTCTTGTCATTAATCATTCCCTTAACCATGAAAAATATCATGATAGCCATCAGCCCCAGAAGAATCGCCGAAACCGGCCTGTTCACAAATATACCGTAGCCGACATTGGACATTATAAGGCTTCTGCGGAAGTTGATCTCGATAAAACCGCCCAGGATAAACGCCAAGATGAAACAAGGCAGCGAATAGTCTAACTTCCTCATGAAGAACCCTACTATGCCCATTGCCACCGCAATATACACGTCAAAAACCAACATCCTGCTTGTGAACGCTCCGAGTAAGGACAGAACCAGGATCGAAATAATCAGTATATAATTAGGTACCGCTAGCGCTCTGGCCCAAATGGGCGTTGTCAACCGACCAAACACATACATGGCCAGCACGGACACTATGAAACCGATAAACAGTCCGTAGACCAGCTCAGGGTTCTGTGCAAAGACCTGGGGGCCCGGCTGTATACCATGGATTACAAAGGCACCGAGAATGATGCCGGTGGTAGGTGATCCCGGTATTCCGAGGGCCAGAAGGGGCACCAATGCTCCGCCCACCGTAGCATTATTGCTGGACTCAGGGGCTGCAATTCCTTCCGGATTTCCCTTGCCGAAGCTGTCCGGGTCCTTAGAGAAGCGCTTGGCAAGACTGTAACTAAACCAAGAAGCGGGGCCCGCGCCCAGCCCTGGGATGACGCCCACGACGCTTCCAATTAACGACCCTAACAGCATGGGCTTGCTAACAGTCTTTATCTCCTTGAGCGTGAGGCCCGAATTCAGGCCTAGGGTCTGGCCTTCGTAGCGTTTGTTAACGCCGTCAGAAATCATCTGGATCACCTCAGACACTGCAAATAGACCTATCAGTATCGGCACCATAGGTAGCCCTTCCACCAATTCCATGCGACCAAACACAAAACGGGTTTGGCCGGTAAGGGCATCCATTCCCACAGCGCTGAGCAGGAGACCCAGGAACACCGAAATCACGCTACGGAAAACGTCCTTGGTGGAGAGGGTGGCCACAGCGACCAGACCTAGCAATCCGATAAAAGCATATTCTGGTGCTCCTAGCTTAACTGCGGCGTTAGCCAAAGGGCCGGAAAAGCCGATAAGCACAGCCCCCCCAAAGAGGCCTCCGATAGTACTGGCAAAGAGGGAATATCCTATGGCCTTGGCCGGGAATCCTTTCTTAGCCATAGGGTGGCCGTCCAAGACGGTGGCCACGGCAGCCGGCGTCCCAGGTATACCTAGGGTGATGGAAGAGATTGAACCGCCGTATTCAGAACCAAGGTAGAGTGCAACTAGAATGAGTATGGCCGGGAGTGTATCCATAGAATAGGTAAAAGGTAGCATCAGGGCCACCCCTATAGCAGCGCCCAGGCCTGGCAAGGCCCCTACGAACAGTCCCACTAGCGTGCCAATGGCTATTAACAACAGGTTATATAGAGTAAAGACAGTAGCGAATGCAGCCAAGACCATTCACTCACCTCCAAACATTTTCTTGATTCTACAATATTAAAAATTTAAATTTATTAATACGCCAAATACAAGATATACGAAGAGGGTTACTCCCGAGCCGATTCCTAAGCCAGTTAAAAGCACCTTGATATTTCTGACCTTCCATCCCTGGAACCCCCAGAACATCCCACAGGACAGAAGAAATACCCACAGTAGAAACAGATCGTGGAAAGCTCCCCATAAGATCAAAAAAAGAACGGTAATTATTAAGGAGTGCGCTTCGATAAGCTTGTTGTTAAATTCCACTTTTTCTGACTTCACTCGGAAACTCCTTAGCAGTACGATTGCGCAGAAGGCTAACATCAGAACAGCGATTGCACTCGGGAAAAAGGCTGGGCCCAGATCTTCATTTGAGGGAAACTGTAAGGCCTGGTATATAATCATGACTCCCGTTAAGGTAAAAGCCGATGTTAAAACTATTGACCCTACTCTGTAATTCAAATCTCTACCTCCTTTTTTAGGGGGCGTATGTTTCCGCCCCCCTTAAAATTTTTCTACAGGTTTAGATGAGACACTATTTTTTTTGCGTAGTAGTTGCTTTCTCGGCTAAGGTATTTTCGGTTTTCACAGCCTCCGTAAATTCCTTCGAGGGCAGGTAGGCTTCAACCTGCTTCTCCTGTTCCATGTATTTGAGCCAATCTGGATCCGTCATGGCCTTGGCAAAGGCGTCTTCCAGTTTCTTAACCCGGGCCTCGGGCATTCCGGGAATAGCTATGATTCCACGCCAGAGTATCATTTCTATGTCAAATCCTTTTTCTTTTAGCGTGGGCACGCCTTTTAAGCTGGGGTCTTGGTCCTTGGTGGCGAGGGCTAGTAAGCGTACCTTCCCGCTCTCCAGGTAGTTGCGCACATTGCTACTTGTATACCAGCCTGCATCAACGTTGCTGCCCAGGATAGCCACCGCAGCCTCGTTGCCTCCCTGGTAGGGGACGTAGTCATACTGGATGGCGGCCTTGGCTTTCAATTGATCTGAAACCGCGCTGGCTGTAGAGAAAGCACCCACTCCAGCTACCTTCAGTTTTCCGGGGTTAGCCTTGGCATAGGCGATAAAGTCTTCTAGGGTCTTGAACGGGCTGTTACCGGGAACCGCGAGTACCTCGGGGTCTGCATTGATCCTAGCAATATAGGAAACGTCATCAATCTTGTATGGAATGCTCTTAGAGGCGATCGAATACACCATGGTGGAAGAGTGGCTTCCGATTGTGTAGCCGTCAGTGGGCTGGGACTTCAAGTATGAAAGTGCGATGCCGCCGCTCCCGCCCGGCTTGTTTAAGTAGACGAAATTCTGTCCGAGATTTTTTTCTACCGATTTCCCGAGGGTACGGGCGAAAATGTCCGCGCCGGAACCCGGGTCGAAGGGTATCACCCATGTAATGGGCTTGTTCGGGTAGTCATCAGCCACCTTTTGTGGATCATTGCCTGTGGGCGCATTTTTGGACGAGCAACCGGCTATTCCGGAGACTAGGAGAAGGGCCAGAAGGATAATACCGGACTTCTTAAAATATTGTTTTGTCCCGTTTAGCATACCTAATTCCTCCTTTTTCTATTTTTGAAAGTTCTAGATACCCTTGCCATGTATTCCTGCTTGATACCCCCCCTCCATCACCCTCTTTCTAACTGATTATTATCCTGCAGTCCACAACACTGACCCCCGACCCATCCTTCATAACCATTACCGGGTTGAGGTCCATTTCGGCGATCTCCGGAAGGTTTTGGCCCAGCTCCGCAACTCGCTCGATTAGGTCTTCTAGGGCAGCGAGGTCAGCCACGGGCCTGCCACGGTATCCGGTTAGCAGTGTTGACCCTGCCAGTTCCCTCCACATCAGACCCTCTTCCCCCTTAGCAAGGGGAAGAGCGCGCATGGAAGCATCTTTTAGTACTTCTACCAGTACTCCACCGATACCTAGGACTAACACCCCGCCGAAAACGGGGTCCCTTTTAAGTCCGCAGATCATCTCTTGTACTGATCCCGAGGACATCCCCTGAATCAGTATCCCGTTGATAAAGGCGTCCGGCTTGTACTGCTTGGCGGATGAGCATATCCCTTCAAAAGCTTCTACCACCTCAGCAGCGCTCTTCAGCCCAACCCGGACCCCCCCGGCCTCGGTTTTGTGGACTATGTCGGGAGAGTCAATTTTCATGACCACCGGAAAACCTATTTCTGCAGCGGCATGAGCAGCTTCCTCCGGGCTCCGGGCCATCCTTAACTCAGGATGAGGGATTCCGAAAAGGTCAAGGAGGCTGAAAGCGCTCTCCTGGGACAGGTATTTTACTCCTTTTTCCTGTAACCCAGTAATAATATTTCTTGCTTCGTCGACCGACTGACTAGACACCCCGGAAAATTTGCTTCTGGGCACCGGAAGCGGGCGCTGAGACCACTTGTAAACCCCGGCCATGGTGCTTACGGCCTCGTACGCGGAGTGGAAGCAGGGAAGTTGGGCCTTGCGGGCAGCATCTAGAATCTGCAGCCTTAAACTTTCTACGGCCTGATCAGGCACTGCCCGGAGGCCCACGTAAACAGGCTTTTTGCTCCCGGCCACTGATAAAAGGGTGGCAGATATCCCCTCGGCCATAATGCTCGGGTTGTCGTAATTTATAAAAGCAAGTAGATTAAAATGGACTATGGCCCCGCCTACGGCTGGATCTTCGAGCAGACGGTTGATCACTGTTCCCAGTGCCTCGCCGCCCTTTTTATGAAGCGCGCTGGCGGGGGTGTCAGTGGGGTTTCCCACTGAAGACCCGGCAGGCATCTCTATTTCCATAATGGCAGCCTTTGTCCTGCCGTTAAGGGTCGCCAAAGTCAGCCCGCGCTCGGCCAGCAGGTCAGTGGCTAGGACTGTCGCCCCGCCTCCGTTTCCCACTAGAGCCAACCCTTTTCCGGATGGCCGAGGAACAAAGCCCTGGAGGGCAGTAAGCATTGCCAAGAAGTCATCAATACCTTCCACCGCAATGGCGCCAGCTTGCATAACCGCAGCCTTCCAGGTATCGTACTGGCCCGCCAGAGAATTGGTGTGTGAGGCTACCGACTTGGCCCCGAGGTCAGTGCGACCCCCCTTGAGTATCACAACGGGTTTAACCGCAGCTACCCTCGTCAAAGCATCAAGAAATTCTCTGCCTCGCCGGAGCCCCTCTAGGTAAAACCCAATGACCTCGGTTCCCGGATCCTGCCCCAGGAAGTTAAGAAAATCCACCGGGTCCAGATCCAAGCAGTTTCCCATGGAAACCAGCTTGCCAAGACTCATTCCCCGGGCCTTAGCCTGGAGGACCATCTCTATGCTCAGCCCGCCGCTCTGGGAGCAGATTGAAATATTTCCCACGGTGTTGTCGGCGGATGTTATAAACGTGAGCCTCCCGGCGGAGGAATAGACGCCCATGCAATTGGGGCCAATGATCCTAGTCTTTCCCCGGGCCAGATCAATTATTTTCCTCTCGGCCTCTCGTCCCTCGGTCCCGGCCTCACCGAACCCGCTGGTTAGTATCTGGGCCACCGGAACACCCTTCTCCGCACAGTCGGCCACCACAGTAGGTACGATGACCGCCGGGACGGCAATAATGCACAGGTCAACTTCTTCTGGTATATCGACCACCCGCTGGAAGCCTGGTACGCCACAGCAGGATTCACTCCTTGGATTGACTGCATAAAGGCCTCCGGTAAATCCGAACTCCTTAATCAGCCTTAATGTACGCGACCCCATTTTCTTGGGGCTGCTCCCGGCACCCACTACCGCCACTGATCTGGGGTTAAAAAACTTATCTAGGGAAAAGTTAACTTCGGTTTGAATGGTAAATCCCCCCTTATGCCATCCTAATCCTGCCGCTAGGGCCAAAAGCTAAAAGTCTATCTGCCCTTCTTCTTCGTCGCATTCTGAAGGTCGGCGATTAGACCAGTACTGTAATTCCCCCTGATAAACTCATCATTGTGGACCACATTTAGCAACAGCGATATATTGTTCTTGATCCCCTCTATTTGAGTCTGTGACAACGCCCTGTTCATTGCCCCTATAGTTTCCTGTCGGTCTTCACCCCGAACAACCAGCTTGGCAATCATCGGGTCATAATATTGTGAAACTACTGAACCTTCCTCCACCGCAGCGTCAATCCTGACGCCATCCATCGGCCAGGCCAACCTTGAAATTGTCCCCGGGGATGGTATAAGCCTGACGGGATCCTCGGCGTAAATCCTGCACTCCATGGCATGGCCCTGGGAGCTTATCTGGTCTTGGGACAGCGGTAGCTGCTCGCCCTGGGCGATCCTGATCTGCCACTCTACAAGGTCGAGCCCGGTTACGGCCTCAGTCACGGGGTGCTCCACCTGAAGCCTGGTATTCATTTCAAGAAAATAGAACTCCCCGTTCTGTCCGAAAATAAATTCCATGGTCCCCAGATTCCTGTACCCGATACCCTTTACACCCTGGATCGCTGACGCCAGCAGCCGCTTGCGCAAATCCTCACTAAGAAAGGGAGATGGGCTTTCCTCTAAGACCTTCTGGTGGCGCCTCTGCACCGAGCACTCCCTTTCAAAGAGATGTACGACATTGCCGAACTGGTCGGCAGCAATCTGTACTTCTATGTGCCTTGGGCTCTCGATGAACTTTTCCAAGAGCACGGTGGGGTTGCCAAAGTAGAGGCGAGAGCGATCACGGATGTTCTGAAAGCCCTTCTCCAGCTCTTCGGGACTACCGAGAATGGATATCCCGACCCCGCCGCCGCCCGCACTTGCCTTAAGCATTACCGGATAGCCAATTTTCCGGGCCAACTCTAGGGCTTCCTCCAGCGACTCGACTGCTTCTTCACTACCTGGCACGACGGGAACGCCTAGGGCCATCATTTTCCGGCGGGCCTCAATCTTGCTGCCCATGTCGGATATAACCTGACTAGAGGGCCCTATAAAGATAATGCCACTTTTTTCACATTCAGCCGCAAAGTCACCGTTTTCGGAAAGTAGACCGTACCCCGGATGAATCGCGTCGGCCCCAGTCTCTCTGGCCGCGGAAATAATGGCCTTCGAATTGAGGTAGCTCTGGGCCACTGGTGCAGGTCCGATGAGAACCGACTCATCGGCCTCCCGGACGTGCAACGCCTCTTGGTCAGCCTCGGAGTACACGGCCACGGTTTTAATCCCCATTTTCCTGCAGGTATTTATAACCCGCCTGGCTATCTCTCCCCTGTTGGCAATCAAAATTTTTTTAAATTCCATTTCAAACACCCCGATTTTGTATGTCTTTTATATTTTCCAGGAAATTATCACACTTCGAGAATAACGGTGACATCACCCTCGGAGATTGGGTCCCCCTCTTTAACCAGTATTTCCTTAACCGTCCCGTCCTCGGGGGCTAACATAGGAACTTCCATTTTCATCGACTCCATGGTGATCATAGTCTCGTCCTCGGAAACCCTGTCCCCCTGTTTTACAGCGATTTTCCAGACCATCCCCGTAGTCTCCGCCTTTACCTCAATCAAAGCCATATTTATTCCTCCCGGTTATTCTTATTAGAATGTGAGAAAATCCACTGTTAGTAGCTGGTCGGCCAGTTTCGCATAAGGTGCTTGCCCACGCCGTTATTCATGCCCTTCCTGTAAATCTCCATCAGCCTGATCAGGGTGGCCCTGGTCTGACGCGGGTCGATGACCATGTGGCCCTCGTAAAGACCGGCAAGGTCCCATGCCGAGGTGTCCCGAGCCAGTTCATCTTGCAGCTGCTTAAAGCGGACCGGGTCGTCCTTCTCCGTTACCTTGTAGAGGACGTTAACTCCCACCGACGGGTCCATGAACCCTAGGTCGGCCATGGGCCACAGAATAACCTCGTCGGAGTTCTGCCCGCCGCCCATGTTAAGGTAGGCCTGGCCGTAGTCCTTCCTCATAATCACCAATATTTTTGGCACGGTGCAGAGGGTGAGGGCGTTCAACCAGTTGATGATCCTTCCGGGCGCTCCCTGTTTTTCCCCGGCCACCCCGACCAGGAACCCGGGTTGGTCAGCCAGGAACACCAGCGGGATATTATACGAGTCGCACATCACAAGAAAACTAGTGGCCTTCCGCATTGCGTCCACGTCGATGGCCCCACCTTTGAACTTGGGGTTGTTGGCTATAATGCCCACACTCTTCCCGTCAAGGCGTGCGAAGCTAGTCACAATGGATTTTCCGAAGCGCTGCTTGATTTCGAAGAAGCTGTCCTGGTCCACGATGCACTTTATTATATCCCTTACATCGTACACCTGGTTCTTCTGCTCGGGAAAAATCTCCAGTATTTTTTCGGACCCTTCGTTTGATTCAAGCGGTACTGGATATACCGGGGGAGCCTCATTGGAGTTTCCTGGCAGGTAGCTGAGGAAGTCCTTGATTACTTTCAGCGCCTCCTCGTCGGTATTAACAGCCACATCAACAAAGCCGGTAACCTCGGTGTGCAGCTTCCAGCCACCCAGTTCCTCAGGGTCAACTGGCTGGTTTATGGCAATAGAAGTCACCCGGCTGCTGGCCACGGCCATGGTGGCGCCCTTGCGCATTACAGTGAAGTCCGACATGCAGGTGTACCAGGTAGAAGACCCGTAACAGTCTCCCAGGAGAGCCGAAACCATTGGAGCTTCCCGCATGCGCATGTATTCGGTGGGGTCCTGACCCATGGTGGCACGCCCCGCCGCCCCCATGCGATCCGGCATTCGCGCCCCTGAGGATTCCCCAAGAAGTATAAGCGGAATCCCCCTCCGTATGGAGATCTTTTTCATGTGCCTTATTTTCTTCATGTTGATGGAGCTGCTCGATGCACCGAGCACCGTGAAGTCATTGGATACAACGGCCACCTCGCGGTCGTTTATCCTCCCAACCCCAGCGATTTTCCCGTCGGCCGGCGACTTATGGCGAACTTCGGGCCGGATTGCATTGGCAAAAAGGCCGGACTCGATAAAACTACCGTCATCAACTAGGTAGTCAAGCCGCTCCCTAGCATTGAGCACTCCTTCAGCCTTTCGCTTAGCCAGTTTTTCCGGCCCGCCCATCCCCTGCGCCTTGGTCTTCCTCTCCTCTAGGTCCTTCATTAACTCTTCGAATCCCATTCTGTCATACCCCCCGTTTACATGAATTTCAATAAAAAACTGTTGTTAACGCAATCCCTTGATTTTATCCCCGAGCGCCCAGAAATAAAGATTTTATGCGCCGGTGGATGAAGAATTACCGTGGTTAACGCATACCCCTTTTTCCAGATAACCGGTTATATAGAACTTTTGGGCAGTGGAAGTTTATTGAAAATTGTTAATAGTAAGACTCCGTCTTATTAAAGTATAAGACGGCGTCTTATACTTGTCAATACTATTGACGCAATCTTTTGTCAATTTCACAGAGGTTTACCGTTAATGTTATAAAGCCCGACCGGCGGCCTGGCTGAACAGCTTTTGACAAAAGGCCCGAGCAAACAAGTATTCCCGGAAACTCCTTAATTTATCTATTTTTCAACCGCCAACTGCCTTCATTCCAATATCCCTGCAAGCCTTCCTCCGTCCGCTCGTTCAAACGGATCGTACAGTTTTCCCGTAAAACAGGGGTAAAACAGGGGGACAGGTACACTGTTTTTTAAACAAGGAACCTGTCCCTCTGTTTCATTGGGATATCCCTGTTTTCATTTTCATCTTCCACCACAAGAGAAGCCGTTAAATTGGATTGGGGATCGTAATCCACTGCCAAAATTCGATAGCCTAATTCAGCAAGAGAATAGGCAAGATTGCGGACACTTGTTGTTTTTGATACACCACCTTTCTGATTCGCAACCGGTACTATTTTACACATTTTCAATTGCCTCCTTATCATTAAAATTGCTGATGTTTGCCCCCTGAAAAGGGCATAAAAAATAGGCATAAATCGGTGGAAACCCGCTTGTTTACTGGGTTCTGCTGATTTATGCCTATTATAACTCACGCATTCTCCAACATCCCGCTTATGGTTGAATCCCACCATTTTTCGTTTTTGATTCGTTTACCTTATCATACTCAAGTCTTTTCTTTCGTACTTCCTCCAGTTCTCCAGATATGCTTTTGTACTCCTCCTTGAATGAAATAAGATTATGGAAGCTCAGACCAATTGCTTTAAGCGTATCGAGATGTTGATTGAGATCTCTTGTCGAAATATCAATTTGAAGGCGATGGTTATGCAAGGCAATTATCCGGTTTGAATAGTCTTTTGCCATATTCAGATCGTGGGTGATCAGCAGAATCGTTTTGCCATTTTTCGATAGTTCGAAAAGTTTATCCATGATCATATACCCTTGGGTTTCGTCAAGGCCCGAAGTCGGTTCGTCGGCGATGATGAATTCCGGATCACTGACGAGGATGGAGGCTAGTGCCAAAAGCTGGCGCTGGCCGCGGCTTAAGCGTTGAGGGTGCATTTCCTTGTAGTCCAGCAGCCCTACAAATTTTAGGCATTCAGCAATTGATTGTTCGATTACTTCATGCTGTTCACCCCTTAGCTTCAGTGAAAATCCAACTTCTTCTTCGACAGTGTTTGCAAAGATCTGATAGTCGGGGTTTTGAAACAGAAAGCCCACCTGCGTACGGATCTTTGTCAGGTTTTCCTTACTCAGAGTCTGGTTAAAGACTTTAATCTCACCCTTAGAAGGCTTTAGGAGACCAATAAGTAATTTAGCCAAGGTAGATTTTCCGGAGCCGTTTAAGCCGATGATCGATAAAAAGTCGCCCTTATTAATTTTTAAATTAATGTCTTCACAACCTAGTAAATCATGATTGTAATGGTAGGAAACCTTGGTAATTTCCACAATAATTTCATTGGACTTACTGTTCGTCAAATTGAAGGAAGTGTTGTAGTTTAACCTTCCTTTTCGATACTCGATTTGCTCCTTGTAATATTCCTCAGGCCGACACTGTTTGAGAATTTCACCATCCTTGATAAAGAAGACTCTGTTGGCATAGTTCAGGACTTCTTCAATGCGGTCCATGACCAAAACAATGGTTAAATTTTGAGTTTTATTCAACTGACCCAGCCGCTCATAAAGCTCAGAGCGACCCTGGGGATCGAGTTCCGCGGTCGGCTGATCAAGAATTAAGATAGGGGCATTGAGGGCTAAAACGCCGGCCAAAACAACCCGTTGGGCCTGCCCGCCTGAAAGAGAAGCTGTCTGTCTGTTTTCATAGCCGGTTAGACCTACAAATTCCAAGGTCGTTTTAACCGTCTGATCGATTTGTTGCAAAGGAGTTTCCAGATTGCCGAGGCTAAAGGCAACATCCTCGTAGACATCCAGACTGATAATTTGATTATGGGGTTCCTGCATCATGTATCCCACATAATCGGACATTCTATTCAGGCTCATGTCCTTAATATCTTTCCCCATGATTGTGACTTGTCCAGTTAATTCCGCTTTGTGGTAGTGAGGGATAGCGCCTGTGATGGAGTGCAGTAGAATCGATTTCCCAGAGGCTACTCCCCCGGTAATGACGATGAAATCTCCCTGATTAATTTCAAAATCAATGTTTTTGAGCGCAGGTTTTTCTTCATTCGGAAAGAGGAGTTTTTCAATTTTAATTCTCGCAATTGTTTTCATAGCTGCTCCTAACGTACTAAAATAAGAAAAACCGAGGCTGCGGCCTCGGTCCTTT
>NZ_BAAHYN010000027.1:0-32651 GCF_054657535.1 Desulfosporosinus burensis | reverse complement strand
TTAATCCAATTGCTGCGAGATCCGGTGGTTGGGGTGCGGGAAATGGCTGCGCAAGCACTTGGGGAAATGGGAGCAGTGGCAGCTGTCAAAGAATTACTAAGAGTGGCCGAGGATTACGGAGAATCGATTAATGTCAGAGAGCGAGCCCGGGGGGCGGTCCGAAAGATCGAAAGTCGTAGTGGGGAGGGCTTTTCCACATGATCAATAAATGCTTCGAAGTTGATGAATTTAAAGCGGTGCAGTACGTCTACTTGATCGTGAGAACCTGCCCCTTGGTAAGGAAAACTGGGATTTTCACAGAGAGTGTTAGCAGAGTGCCGTCTTTTCAAATGGTTGTCGATGATATCTATGCTATCGGCAAAGGAAGGCTGATCGGGCGTCCGAGATAGAATCTTGCGATGCGCCCGAGCAAATGACCGACTAAATGTGGAAGATAAAATGACACAGGTATTTGGACGAGGGGAGAGATTCGGGTAGTGAAAATGTTTGAATATATGGGTAAGGAAGTTTTCGCTAAGTTCGACCTTCCAGTGCCGAAGGGGAGAATGGTTACCAATCCGGATGAAGCGTTCCAGGTAGCCACGGAAATTGGGGGCCCTGTGGTGATCAAGTCCCAGGTTTTGTCCGGCAAGCGGGGTAAAGCTGGTGGTATCAAGTTCGCCGATCATCCGGAAGGAGCAAGAGCTGCAGCCCAGGAACTGTTAGGCATGACCATCCAGGGCCTATCGGTAGATATCCTCCTTGTGGAAGAAAAGCTGCAAATAGACAGAGAACTATATTTGTCCATCACCATCGACGCAGCGACCAAAATGCCGGTGCTGATTGCATCGGCCCACGGTGGGATGGATATTGAAGAAGTTGCTGAAGAGTACATTGTTAAGAAACATATCGATGTAGAACTTGGTATGCAAGGATTTATCGCCAGCGATGTCGTCAGAAGAATGGGCATACCTTTAAATACCCCCCAAGGCAAGGAACTGGTCAAGATCATTAAAACCTTGTACCAAATCTTTACTCAAAAAGATGCGGATTTGGTGGAAATTAATCCGTTAGTGATCAGCGGAGACAAAGTCATTGCGGCAGATGCTAAGGTGACGATAGACGACGAGGCGCTCTATCGCCAATTAGACCTACCTCGGGTGGTAGAACGTACCGCCGCCGAAAAAGCGGCTCACGACCTGGGTCTTTCTTTTGTGGAACTGGACGGAGACATTGGAGTTATGGCCAATGGTGCCGGTATCACCATGGGTACACTGGATACCCTCACCTATTACGGCGGAAAACCGGCAAACTTCCTTGATGCTGGCGGCGGAACAGGAGAAGAAGGCACGGCCAAGGCTCTTGAACTCATCTTGTCTAGAAACCCCAAGTCGATCATCATCAACATATTCGGCGGCATTACCCGTTGCGATGATGTTGCAAGGGCATTTGCCTCCGTCAAAAAAAATAGAGGAATCCCGGTTCCGGTGGTTATTCGCCTGGTGGGCACCAACCAAGAAGCCGGACGAGCTATACTGAAGGAAGTTGGCATTGAGGCCTATGACTTCATGCAGGATGCTGCCAAGAAAGCAGTTGAGTTGGCGCGAAAATAGAGGTACTGACAAGGAGGACTAGTTAAATTGGCCATAATAATCGATGAAAATACGAACGTAGTAGTTCAGGGCCTTACCGGTAAACAGGGCCTTTTCCATACTAAGCAAATGCTCGCTTACGGCAGCAAGATTGTCGCCGGCACTTCCCCTGGCAAGGGCGGTACCACCATCGAAGGTATCCCCGTATACGACAGTGTGCGCGCGGCCTGTGAAAGTCATCGGATCGATGCGTCCGTCATCTTTATACCGGCAGCTTTTGCCAAAGATGCTGCCTTGGAAGCCCTGGAAGCAGGTATCAAAGTTGTCGTAGTCGTGACTGAGCATATCCCAGTCCATGATGAAATGGCAGTTGTGGCTTATGCAAAACGTGTCAATGCTACCGTTATCGGTCCGAATACATTTGGCATCGTGTCCTCAGGTAAATGCAAGATGGGTATTCCCCCTAATCAGTTTTTTATTCCTGGATCTGTGGGTGTTGTGGCCCGCTCTGGGACTCTGACCTACGAAATTGTTGGCAACCTCACAGCTCAGGGTATCGGTCAGTCCACAGTAGTGGGCGTTGGTGGCGATAGAGTCGTGGGTCTGAGCTTTGTGGACGTCTTAAAGCAGTTTGAGCATGATCCAGAAACCAAGGCCGTTGTTTTAATCGGTGAGATCGGGGGCAACTCCG
Source organism: Desulfosporosinus burensis (assembly GCF_054657535.1). NCBI lineage: Bacteria > Bacillati > Bacillota > Clostridia > Eubacteriales > Desulfitobacteriaceae > Desulfosporosinus > Desulfosporosinus burensis. The sequence goes on along the minus strand of NZ_BAAHYN010000027.1, from coordinate 30,389 downwards.
AAGAAGTGGCCTCTTTATATATTAAAGAAATGACCAAGCCGGTGGTAGCATATATCGCTGGGAAGAGTGCCCCTGCTGGAAAACGAATGGGGCACGCGGGAGCTATTATCGAACGCGGAATGGGAACCTATGAGGGTAAAGTTAGGGCCTTGCTTGAAGCGGGTGCTAGGGTCGTGGAATTGCCTTTTGAAGTTCCAGAAGTCATTAAAGAAGTATTGGGTAGATAATTTATTCCAACCCCTCAAATTGCATATTATAGTAATGAGCATAGATTCCGCCTTTTTCGATCAGTTGTTTGTGACTGCCTCGTTCCTGGATACCTACATCGGTCACCACGACGATTTCGTCCGAATTTTTGATCGTACTCAATCTATGGGCAATTACGATGGTGGTTCTGTTTTTAGACAGTTTTTCGAGTGATTTTTGGATGTATAGTTCACTTTCATTATCGAGCGATGAGGTAGCTTCATCCAAGATTAGAATCGGAGGGTTCTTTAAAAACACCCTGGCGATCGAGAGGCGTTGCTTTTGACGCGCCGGAGAGCCTGACTCCGCGTTCCCCTACATTGGTATCGTATCCCTCCTCAAGAGACATGATAAACTCATGAATATTGGCATTTTGAGCAGCCTCTATGATTTCGGCATCCGTAGCGTCTGCCTTACCATACGCAATATTCTTCTTGATCGAGCCGTCAAACAGATAGACATCCTGTTGCACAATGCCGATTGTGTTTCGTAAAGACTCCAGCGTAATATCCTGGATATCCACGCCATCGATGGTTATCGATCCGGCGGTGACATCATAAAATCTCGGCAGGAGAGAACATAAAGTTGTTTTCCCCCCGCCGGACGGCCCAACCAAGGCAATCGTTTTCCCCGCTTTGATCGTTAAGCTTACATTATCTAAAACACTGGAATCATCATTATAATGGAACGACACATTTTTATATTCAATCTCCCCTACAACATCAGTAAGGGGTTCAGCCCCTGCTTTGTCAACGATTTCCGGCTGAGTTTCCACAACTTCAATAAAGCGTTTAAAGCCAGCATACCTTTTTTGAAACTGTTCGGTAAAGTTAATCAGCACATCTATTGGATGGATAAAAATGTTAATATAAAGGACATAGACAGCTAGATCGGTAATTTTTAACGAGCCCTCGGCGATAAATACGCCTCCAGAAACAATGACCACAACATACAGCATTCCTTCAAAAAATGAATTCCAAGCGTGAAAATTCCCCATGGTTTTATAGACTTTAATTTTGGATAACAAGAACGATTGATTGCTACGATCAAATTTTTCACTTTCCACGTCTTCATTAGCAAAGGACTTGACCACTCTAATTCCAGAGAGACTATCCTGCACGCTGGAATTCACAGTCGCAATTTTTACTCGGATATCGGTAAATGTTGGCGCCATTTTAATGTTTTTATAAACGGTGAATAACACCATAATGATGGTGACGAACAACAGAATTAAGGTCATTTTGACATTGATCATCATTAAGATAATAAAGGAGCCAACGATTTTCAGAGCGGAGATAAAGAGGTTTTCTGGACCGTGATGGGCAAGCTCGGAGATATCAAATAAGTCCGCGACCAGTTTGGACATCATTTTTCCAGTGTTGTTTTTATCGTAGTACGAAAAGGATAACCTCTGAAAATGATTGAACAGGTCTCTCCGCATATCGGTTTCCATTCTAGCGCCCATAATGTGTCCCCATGAAATGATAAAATACTGGCAGAAATACTTGATGACGTACATGCCCAATAAGGCAATGCCGACAAAAACTATAGCATTCAAAATCGTCGCCTTGTCTTGAGTAAACAGATTTTTGGCAAGATAACCAAGGATCTGAGGAAAGGCCAGATCAATGAGGGAAACGATCACGCCACAAAACATGTCCGTAAAAAAATGAATTTGTGGGGCGTATAATACTTGATAAATTTCTTGAGAATATTCATGGATTGAGATACACTCGCCTTCTGCGTTTATTGCTTTTGATAATGCAGGAACTAATTTAAGGAAGAAAGTCCGACGCAGCGGGCTTTCTTCCTTGCTATATAACCCATCATTTCTTTAGAGATCTCTCAATAATTGAACCAAAGGAGTGGCTGCTTTTTGTTTTGAAAACGGTTTTAACTTACCGAACCTGCTTTAAGAGCTTAGCCATGTTTTTTCCAAGGAGTTGGAAAGTCTTGATCCCTTCAGCATCATTTTGCACATCGCCTGGATCACGGGATAAGGTCATATTCCAATAATTTGAAGTACAAATGATCATTTCGGCTATGCCAAAAAAGAAATTGATGGCAGAGTAAGTAAAGGTTGATCCAGCTCTTCGAGCAGAAACGACCGCAGCAGCTACTTTTCCCCTCAGCATTACACCGTCGTTGGACCTTGATACATAACCGCAACGGTCAATCAGGGCCTTCACTTCTGTGCTCACATTACTGAAGTAGGTGGGTGAACCGATGATGATGCCATCAGCCTCTTCCATTTTTTGAATGAAAGTATTCATCTCATCGTCCTTGCGCACACACCGGTTATCTTTGATTTCCCGACACTTGCCGCAGGCCAAGCAACCAAAGACTTTACGCCCTCCCAATTGGACGATTTCCGTCTCGATCCCTTCGTTTGCTAATTCTGCCAAGACAATTTTAAGGCTTTGGGCGGTATTGCCATTTACCCTCGGACTACCATTAAATGCTACAACTTTCATATTTGAACACTCCTTATTTTTACTAAAGTAATTATCTCATGTAATAATAACACGTTAATTGGATATCTTAGAGTATTTTTTTTCTAAAGCCCTCATTGACAAAAATACAATTGCACCTTACAATGCCTATATACCATGGGAGGGTATATAGACGTGTTGCCATAATTTTATTTTGGAAAGAGGTAGAGTATGAACGAGCTCATAACGATAGCCAGCGTATTGGTAGGAATATTCATAATCTGGGCATATATGAAGAGTTCAGCGGAGGTTAAGAAATTAAGAATTGACCCAGCAGAAGCAAAAAAGAGATTAGATAAGGAAAAGGGGATTATTCTTTTAGATGTTAGAACTCGGGAAGAATATATTGAGAATCATATTCCCAAAAGCACGTTGATTCCTTTAAATGTCCTTAGGATGGAAGCTAGTAAGAAATTGCCGGATAAACAAGCCACTATTTTTTTATACTGTAGGAGTGGAAATAGGAGTAGAACTGCTGGCAAGATGTTATTGAAGCAGGGATATACGAATGTATTTGATTTGGGTGGCATCATACGCTGGCCGTATAAGACGGTTTCTGGCAAGACGTGATAGCTGCTGCGATGGCTGCCCCAGTAAGGGAGCCGTCAATAGCCACTGAGTGACGATGGTCGAGGCTCCTGAAACATGGAGGCTATCGCTCTACGGCTAATTCAGCAAATACACGCGCGCTTCATACGGGCGCAGGGAGAGTTTCTTAAGGTCGTGCGCCACAATTTTAGCGTCAGTGTCCGGGTAATTGGCAATCATCAGTTGACCAATTTTGAAGGTGACCTTTTCTGGAAGGGTAAAAACGGTACTCTCTTGGTAGAAATTAAGAATTACCAAGAGGGTTTTTTCGTCCCAATGGCGCAGATAGGCATAGATCTGGGTGTGCTTATGCAAAAGCAGTTGATAATCCCCGTACACAAGGAGGGGGTATTGGCGGCGTAGTTTTATGAGCTTGCGATAATAGTGCAAGATAGAATTCTGATTTTCTCGGGCTTGCTCCACATTGATTTCACCGTAATTAGGATTAACGGGAATCCATGGAGTGCCGTCTGTAAAGCCAGCCTGAAGACTGTTATCCCACTGCATCGGGGTGCGAGCGTTGTCCCGGCCTTTTTCACAAATCATTTCCGTTAGTTCCATCAGGTCTTTGGTGTTCTTCAGACCTTCTTCATACATGTTAAGTGTCTCGATGTCCCGATAATGCTCAATGCAAGAGTAACGGACATTGGTCATACCGATTTCTTCCCCTTGATAAATGTACGGTGTCCCTTGGAGGGTATGAAGCAACGTCGCGAGCATTTTTGCCGACTCTACTCTGTAGGTGCTGTCATTGCCAAACCGAGAAACCATGCGAGGATGGTCGTGGTTACTGAGAAATAGGCTGTTCCAACCGCTTTCGGCGAGTTTCTTCTGCCAGTCGCTGATGATGCGCTTAAAGTCGGCCAGTTCCCAGGCTTTTTTCTCCCACTTGCCGCTTCGGCCCGTAATCTAGTTCCAATAGCTCAAAGTGAAAGAGCATGTTCAGTTCATGGCGGTATTCATTGACAAAAAGACGTGCCATTTCTGCGTCAACCCAACGGGTTTCCCCCACAGTCATAATATCGTATTTCGACAAAACTTTAACATACATTTCTCTGAGGTAATAACGCAAGCGGGGACCGTTGATGAAGAATTGCCCTCCCCATTGATAAGGAGAGCTGTCTACGAGTGGGGCATCAGGCAGCTCCGTGTCTTTGGCAATCATGTTGATCACATCCATTCGAAACCCGTTAACACCCTGATCCAGCCACCACTTCATCATATCGTAGATTTCGTAACGCACCAGTTTGTTTTCCCAATTAAGATCGGGTTGGTTCTTGGAAAAGATGTGCAAATAATACTCCTCGGTCAAGGCATCGTATTCCCAAGCTGAACCGCCAAATTCCGAGGACCAATTATTCGGCTCTTTGCCGTCTTTGCCTGGTCGCCAAATATAGTAATTGCGGTAGGGGTTGTCTTTGCTTGAGCGGGACTCTTGAAACCAGCGGTGTTGGTCTGACGTGTGATTGACGACGAGGTCCATCACTACTTCATGCCACGGTTGTGCAGGCCGTCTCGCAGTTCCTCCCAATCTGCCATGGTGCCCATCTCATCCATGATACCTCGGTAATCGCTGATGTCATACCCATTATCTACATTAGGAGAACTATAAACGGGGCAGAGCCAGAGCACGTTAATTCCTAAGTACTGAAGGTAAAAAAATGAATGAGGAGGACTGGCATATGAGAAGATTGGCTGCAAGCATTTTGGCTTTAGCTTTCTTGATTCTTAGCGCCGCGCCTGCCTTCGGGGTTGTTGATCAAGGTAAATTGAATGAGCTTAAAGCTCTCACTCAGCAGATGACCAGCAATCAAAGTTCAGATTATTGATAAGAAGGTAGAGGCCGGAATACTGGATCAAACAAAAGCCGACAAAATCAAAAAGGCCGTGCAAGAACGTCAACAAAGAATGGAACAGGACATCGAAAAAGGCGAATTTCATGGTGGTTTTGGGCACAAAAAAGGCTGCGACCGTATACACTCTGATTCCCCCTCTCCTCAAAAGTAAACTCATTCATTGCTACCCCCTTGTCGGATAACAACGTTAAGGAGCGAACCCTATGGGAATTTAGGGTTCGCTCCTCTTATATGAAGCATTTATTGGACTTTAGTTGGCATATTACATAATTTATGCTATTTTAATAATTAGGTCTCCTGACGTAGAATCGCCCGTCGTCAATTGATTAAAAAGGAGAATTCTATATGAAATTTCAGTATGAGTTGACTAAAGAAGATCTTATTGATTTCAATTTGTTTCATATTATGTATGCTAAGTCGACAAGACGGTCGGCATTTATTCAAAGGTATATTCTCTCGTTACTTTTAATAGTTTTCCCCATCTTCCTTAGCCAATGGTCGATTATACGATTTGAATATGGGTTAGCTGTTTTCGTGTTTTTTTTATTTGTATTGGGTTGCGTTTTACCCAAGACGTTTAAAGAAGATCGTGACAAAAAGAATTTCTAAGATGCTAAACGATGGGGGAAAAAATAGTGTGATCGGAACTCATAACTTGGCGATCTCTGAAGATGGTATTGTTGATCGAAGTAAACATACAGAAGCAAAGACTCAGTTTAAGGCAATAGACACTATTGTCGAAAACAAAGAGCATATTTATATCTATGTAAATGCGAATTCGGCTCATATTATTCCTATTAGAATCTTTGTAAACGAAGCTGAAAAAAATGACTTTTTAGCATTTTTGCAGCAGAGAATTGGTCGAATATCTTGAATTAAGTATAAAGGAGGACGCCTAAATGCCGATCTCGGAATTTAAGGACAATTACTGGGATGAAATTCTGGATTCCATGCATAACGGCGTTATAGTGGTTAACCGGGCGGGGCTGATCGTAGTTGTCAATAAGGCTGCTGCGGAAATGATGAAGTATCCTAAGGAAAAGGCCATGGGAATACGAGTTGATATAGCAATGCCAAATACTCAATTGCTAAATGTGATGGAAACCGGTCAGGTAGAATACAACCAGCGTATGGAAATAGCCGATCGAATAATAATTTCCAACCGGGGGCCTATTAAAAAGGGAGATGTAATAATCGGCGCAGTGGCTGTGTTTCAGGATATTTCCGATTTTGAAGCACTTTCCCATCAACTGGATACTGTAAAAACAATAAATAAAGAGTTAGATGCCATTATCGAGTCTTTAGACGACGGTATAGTCGTGTCCAACAACAAGGGGTTTATTCTCAGGGTGAATCTCGCTTACCAGCAGATGACAGGAATAACAGCTCAGGAATATGTTGGAAAACATGTCCGGGAATTGGTTAAGGAAGGATACATAAGAAGATCCGTAACAGAAATGGTAGTGGAGAGGAATTCCAAGGTAACGATTCTTGATATCCGAAATAATAAAGAGTTACTATTGTCAGGCAACCCTGTTTACAATGAAGACGGGGAGTTAGTTAGGGTGGTCACTGCCATTAGGGATGTTACCCAACTAAATTCTCTTAAGGAACAATTAGCTGAAACAGAAGAGATTAAGAATCGCTATTACCAAGAATTGGAACATTTGCGTTCCCAACAACCCTTTAGAAAGATCATTACGAACAATCCAGAGATGAGACAAAAACTGGATTTAGCCTATCATGTTGCCCACGTGGATTCGACCGTGCTGATTTTAGGTGAGTCCGGTGTCGGGAAGGAGTTAATCGCCCAACTAATCCATCGGGCTAGTAAGCGTTCCAAAGAGCCCTTTATAAAAATAAATTGTGGGGCGATCCCTGCCAATTTGCTGGAATCTGAATTCTTTGGGTACGAACCAGGATCCTTTAGCGGCGCTTTAAAAGAAGGAAAACCAGGCTTGTTTGAATTGGCCCAGGGCGGCACTCTGTTTTTGGATGAGGTTGGAGAAATACCCCTTGACCTTCAGGTGAAAATACTCCGAGTGTTACAGGATAGAGAAATCACCAAAGTCGGGGGCAAAAAAGCGATTAAGTTGGATGTCAGAATTGTGGCTGCTACAAACCGCGATCTGCAAGTAATGATTCAAGAGAAGAGCTTTCGTGAGGACTTGTTCTACCGGTTAAATGTCGTCCCAATTATTCTCTCCCCGCTAAGAAATCGAAAAGAAGATATTTTGCCCTTAGTCAATGAATTCTTGGCCAAGTTCAATCAGCGCTACGGCTACCAAAAATGGATTCATCCAGATGTGATGGATCGGCTGTTAAATTATGATTGGCCGGGCAACATACGAGAACTGGAAAATACTATCGAGAGGTTGGTTGTTACCAGTCGTGAGGAATGTATTATACTTGGAAATCTTTCAGGTATCCCCGCAGCAGCATCGTATCCGTGCGATCATACCCTTTCTTCCTTAAAAAGGGTGTTGGAGAGTGAGGAAAAGCGATTAATTCTTGAGGCATATCGAAGATTAAGAAGCACCCGCAAAGCAGCACTAGTGTTAGGAATCAGCCAATCTTCCCTGGTTAAGAAATTAAACAAATATAACATAGTTATTTGATCTTGAGAAAAGGCCCCCGCGGGGGCCTTTTTGTTTTGTTTCTAGCCAGACCCCTCTACGGATATGGAAAAAGTAATTCCATTAAGAATCGGCCATATTAATTCTGTAGATTGTAGGTCTTTTACAATTGTTTGTGATCACATAGAGAATCATATGATCACAAACTGAATCACGCCTTTTAGTAGGGCAATATCCAGATGATAAGCAGGGATAGAATAGATATACTATCGCTTTAGGTGATCAAGAATGGAATCATCTGGACCACAAGAATTCAGTTATTTTAGAGTTTTCAGAATGGCATGAAAATTGCAAGTATGAAGAGCTGTAACTCATTTTCACTAAGGAGGGAAGTATGTGACAAACCGTGAGCGAATTCTAGCTGTCTTACGCGGCGAACCCTGTGATTGTTTACCCTATGTCCCGCGTCTGGACTTATGGTACAAATCCAATAAGATTCGGGGAACTTTACCAGATAAGTATTGCAATGCAACCCTCACCGAAATAGTGGATGACTTGGGAGTAGGCTTTCACAGTATTGTTCCGGATTTTTTGGATTTCACGGATCCGCTGGATGAAGTAGACCGGGCATTAGGCATTTACCGTCTGCGAACCTTACCCTACCGGACTGTGTTAAAGGGAATAAAACGCAATATTTCCTATGAAGGGGACTATACTACGGTCGAGTACCTCACCCCCAAAGGCAACGTCCGAACAAAAGTACTTTATGATGAATCCATGCGTCAAGCGGGTATTACCATTACCCATGTCGTTGAACATGCCATTAAAAGCGTTGAAGACTATGAAGCGGTTGCCTATATCTTTGAAAACGCTGTCGTTGAGCCAACTTATGACCGCTATCTAGTGGCCAAGGAAGAAGTTGGGGACCGGGGCGTGGCGGTAGCTTTCGTCAGCCTGGCAGGCTCGCCCATGCATCTAATCCAAAGGGAATTGATGGACTACACACTTTTCTTTTATGAGCTTCACGATCACCCCGCAGAGCTAAGGCGGCTTGCAGACCGGATAGGAACTTACTTTAAGCGAGTGTTTAACGTTGTTGCCCAGAGTCCAGCGGATGTCGTCCTCTACGGGGCAAATTATGACGCCAAGATTACCTGGCCACCCTTTTTTCAAGAGTACATTACGCCCAGTCTGGCAACAGCTGCCGATATCCTACACGCACAGGGGAAGTTTCTGTTGACCCATACGGATGGGGAAAATAAGGGTCTACTTTCAGCCTATGTGGACAGTAAAATTGATATTGCCGATTCGATCTGTCCTGCCCCTATGACGTCATTATCCCTTCGTGAAGTACGAGAGGCATTCGACAGCAAAATTACTATTTGGGGAGGAATACCCTCCATTAGTGTCCTGGAAAATACCATGAATGATCAGGAATTTGAAGCCTACATGGAGGACTTGTTAATCCAAGCAGGTAAAGGAGATCATCTAATTCTAAGCATAGCAGATACAACGCCACCCAACGCCAAGTTTTCTAGAATTCAAAGAATTGCTGAGCTGGCCAGAGAGTTTGGTCCTATAAAGGCTTAAGTCTGGCCTTCGTTCACTCACTTCTACAGTCTTGCGTTGCTTCATGACCATTAAATAAAGGAGGTTAGCATGTGTTAGTGATCGGAGAACTGATAAATTCCTCGCGTAAGGCGATTGCCCAAGCTATACTACAAAGAGATAAAGACTATCTCCAGAATCTAGCGCTACGCCAGGCCGACGCAGGAGCGGACTACATCGATGTCAATGCTGCAGCTGCCAGCAACGAGATTGAGAGTATGATTTGGCTGGTAGACATTATCCAAGAAGTGACGAATAAACCCCTATGTATTGATAGCCCCAGTCCTGCTGCACTGGAAGCGGGGTTAGCAAGATGCAACAAAAGTGCCATGATTAATTCAATTTCTGCAGAGAAAGATCGCTGGGAAAGTGTTCTGCCCCTGATCCAGAAATACAAGCCGAAAGTAGTTGCCTTGTGTATGGATGATTCAGGTATGCCAGAAACCGCCGAGCAGCGAATAAGGGTTGCTGACGTTTTGGTAGCGGGCCTTGTCGCAGCCGGGGTTTCGGAAGATGATATCTACCTCGATCCCCTAGTAAAACCCCTTGGGGTCAACCACGAATTTGGCATGGAAATACTGCTGAGTACCTATGCTTTAACCCACAAATACACGCGAGTGCATGTTGTTTCCGGATTGTCAAATGTCTCTTACGGAATGCCTGAAAGACGCCTTTTAAACAGAGCTTACATGGTGATGGGTATAGCCATGGGAATGGACGCTTTTATTCTTGATCCTTTAGATCAAACCATCATGTCAACGCTGGCGGCCTCACGAGCCTTAGCCGGTCAGGACGAGTATTGCATGGACTACATTGCAGGCGTACGCTCAGGCAAGGTCAAGGCTTAAAAAAAATAGGTGGGATGTCAACATGGAGAAGCCCGAAAATAAGCAAGTCGTCATAGCCTGTGATGTCCTTAGGCGGCAATTGGAAGCACTGGGGGAAACACCTTACAAGTTTGAGTATTTGGATGCAGGACTGCACCGTACACCTCCAGTCTTGACGGAAACTCTTCAAAAGATGATTAATTCTCAGAGCGAAGCGGACTTAATTGTCCTGGGGTACGGGTTATGCAGCCGTTCGATTGTCGGTCTTCGGGCCCAGTCTCATCAGAAGCTGGTTGTGCCTAAAATTGATGACTGTATTGGGCTAACCATGGGATGTCGGTCAAGTTATTACCAAGAGTTCGCCCAAAACCCGGGAAGCTATTATTTTACCAAAGGCTGGATTGAAGCTTCCGAAGACCCGCTCAAAGAATATCACAAGGTGGTCGCAAAATACGATCAGGAGACTGCGGATTGGACCATCAAGGAGATCCTTAAACATTACAAGCGAGCAGTACTCATTAAACACATACAGGAAGTGGATGAACCTTCAGAAGCTTATGTCAAGAATTTCGCAGAGTTCTTTAATTTGAAGTATGAAGAAATGTACGGCACTCTGGATTACGTGAAGAAGTTGCTTTTCGGACCATGGGATGACGATTTCGTGATAGTCGAGGGTGGTATGGAGATCACGGATGAAATGTTTCAGAACCGCCATGAGTTTGATATAAGCGAATCATTATAAAGGAGGTAACGATACTATGACAATGACACCGCGTGAACGGGTGATGACGGCACTTCATAGAGGAGAACCCGATCAAATACCTTGGATGGAAAACGACATCGAGGAAGCGCTCCAGTACGAGATTATGGGCAGAACGGATTTTACCCCGCCGGAATTATGCGAGAAACTTGGCTTAAGCGCATTTGGTGCCCATTATCCGACCGGTGAGGTTTCCGATGGTCAGGGAATGGTAACTAAGGAGACCTATAAGGAAAGCTATTACAACCCTAAAAAAGTAACCTTTGATTTCTTCCCTCCTTGGATTGCAAAAATGGGGAGCGATCCGGCTACGGGCCGAACCTATATCGAAAAGGGGCTCTTAACCTCGGAAGATTCATTAGCCTTGTTTGATGAGTTCTTGCCAGACCCCCATAACCCAGCAAGATATGAAAAAATTGCTCAGTGGATTAAGCAGTATAAAGGAGATTACGCTGTCTTTGCTCGTATTCGCCTGGGTGCAGCTTCGACCCTCGAAAGCATGGGACTGGAAGAGTTTAGCTATGCACAAATGGACAATCCGGAATTAATCCAAAAAGTCATGGGACGGTTTGCCGAATGGTCAGCAGCGGTGGTAGACCACCTGAATGAAATGGATTTTGACTTCTTTTGGGCCAATGATGATCTCGCCGGAAACCATGGACCTTTCATGTCGCCCAAGGTATTTCGTGAATTGATGCTACCGAGCATGAAAATCGTGGCCGACAGAATTAAAAAACCCTGGATTTTCCACAGTGACGGCAATCTCTTCCCGATCATGGAAGACCTGCTCACCCTAGGTATGACGGCTGTCCATCCTATCCAACCCTGTGCCATGGACATGGGCAAGATGAAGCAAGAATATGGCGGTCGGGTGGGAATTGTCGGTAATATTGATTTAGATTATACCCTGCCCCTTGGTACAGTAGACGAAGTGGACGCAGAAGTGCGTAAAAGAATCCTTACAGCTGGACCAGGTGGAGGCTACATTGTCAGTAGTGCCAACAGTCTGACGGATTATTGTAAGCTGGAAAACGTCCTAGCCATGAGTAAAGCAATTAAAAAATATGGAAAATATCCATTAGATGGAGGGGAAACGAATGTCTAATCTCTTAGCAGAAATTCAAGAGGCCGTGATCAACGGCCAAGCGCCTAAGGTGAAAGAACTAACTCAATCTGGTCTGGATGCGGGTCAAACTCCACAACAAATCCTGAATGAAGGATTAATTCCAGCCATGAAAATAGTCGGAGAGAAATTTCAAAAAGGTGAGTTTTATATTTCAGAAATGATGATCTCTGCTCGGGCTATGTACGCCGGGCTCAATCTAGTCAAGCCTTTATTAATTGCCCAAAAAACGGAGAGCAAGGGTAAAGCCATCGTGGGTACGGTACAAGGAGATCTACACGACATCGGTAAGAATCTAGTCTGTATGATGATGGAAGGGGGTGGATATGAAGTCATTGACTTAGGTGTTAATATTACATCGGAACAGTTTTTGGAAGGGGTCAAGGAGCATAGTCCTGACTTTGTCATGATGAGTGCCCTGTTAACCACCACAATGGAGTCTATGGCTAAAGTGATACAAGTATTGGCTGACAATGGTTTGCGAGACAAGGTTTTAATTGGAATCGGAGGAGCACCGGTTACCCAGCGCTTTGCAGATTCTATAGGCGCAGACTTCTATGCTTCCGATGCGGGAGAGGCGGTTAGTAAAGCGAATTCGCTCTTACTAGAAAGATAGTAAGAGGAAAGACGAGTCGAGCAATTTTAAATAATAAAGGAAGTCCAAAAAATTATAAGGAGGATTTAGAAAATGAGATTATTAAGCAAAAAGAAAATGTTGAGTCTAATTTCCATGGTGCTCATTCTAACCCTGTCGGTGGTAGGCTGTAGCTCAGCACCAAAAAGCACCGGAACTCAAGCTGACCCGGCAAAAGTAATCACTTGGAAATTGACCACCAGTTGGTCAACCGGAATTCCACTTTATACAGAGACAGCTCAGTATTTTACCAAAGAAGTGGACAAAATGAGTAATGGACGCTTAAAAATCGAGACCTTCCCCGGCGGGGCAATTGCTCCTGCGCTCGAAGTGTCGGAAGCAGTCCGCACGGGGGTTGCTCAAGCAGGTCACCTGTGGCCTGGTTATGACATCGGGAAGGACCGTACTTCGGCATTGTTCGGCGGATACGCTGGAAGTGGTACATCAGAGGAAATGATTCACTGGCTTTACAACGGCGGAGGTTATGAACTCTGGAAAGAATGGCGCTTAGCAAAATTTGACTTGATCGGCATGCCGATGGGTGTACGCCCACAGGAAGTTTTCCTACACTCCCATAAGCCAGTAAAACTCTGGCAGACTTAAAAGGCTTGAAAGTCAGAACGGTAGGCGCTTGGGCTGAAATCCTACCTGGCTTAGGGGCATCTGTAGTTTCCTTAGCGGGTGATGAAGTGCTACCTGCCCTAGAGAGAAAAGTGATTGACGCTACTGAATGGGCAACTCCAGGAGAGGACTTAGTTATGGGCTTCCACGAAGTCGCAAAATATGTAGTCATCCCAGGAGTACACCAACCCTCCGCACCGTTTGAATTGGTCATCAATAAGAAAGCTTGGGAAGAATTGCCGGATGACCTGAAGGCGATTGTAGAACAGGCTGCCAAAGCCACCACCATGCATTCCTGGACCAAACTAGGAACCGATGATGTGGGCGCTATGGCAAAGTACACAGAGAAGGGCAACATCATTGTAGAAATGGATCCTTCGGTTAAGGTAGAGGCTCAGAAACTGGCCGCTGAATGGGCTGATAAGAGCGCCAAAGATAATCCGATTTTCCAAAAAGTGCTGAAATCCCAGCGGGAGTTCACCGCAAAGTGGAAAAACGTTGAGGCTAACCGCTAATCGCTAATGACATTCAATAATCACTAATGGCTTCGTAATAGGTAAATCTTGAGCCCTTTCTGAGGACTAAGATTCTTTGGTTAAGGAAAGGGCTCAGCAATTTCAAAGGGAAGGTGAGTAGATGCAATTGCAAAGAATTCTTAACGGAATTGATAACTTGAGCATGTCAGTCGGTAAATTGGCAGCTTTTATTGTCATACCGAATGTGTTTGCACTGGTTTATGAAGTCGTCGCAAGGTACGTATTTGAAGCTCCGACCATTTGGTCTTTTGAAATTACGTATTTCTTATATTCTGCTCACTTTATGCTAGGAGCTGCTTATGCCCTGAAGGATCGTGCTCATATCCGCGTTGAAGTATTATATTCCCGCTTTTCAGAACGGACTCGTGCAATCATTGACTCCGCTGGTTATCTGCTTTTTTTCTTCCCCGCCACCATTGCCCTGTTGATTGGTGGATTTGACCTTGTAATGGAATCAATCGCTATGGGGGAAAGGTCTGGAGTTTCATCCTGGAGGCCCATCATGTGGCCTTTTAGAGCGATTCTACCCTTAGGCATTTTCTTTCTATTATTGCAAGGTATTGCTGAGTTTATCAGAGCAGTGCCGAAGGCATTAGGGAGAGTGAAATAAATGGAAATCAGCAATGAACTACTATCTCTATTTATGTTTGTGGGTGTCTTTGTTGGGATTTTGGGAGGCTTTCCAGTCGCTTTTTCCCTTTTAGGAATGGCCTTTTTGTTTGGTATTCCGGCCTTTGGAGATGCCCTCCCGGCCTTCTTAATTCGTCGGATTTTTACCGTGGCCAGTAACTATGTGCTGGCAGCAGTACCCTTTTTCGTGTTTATGGGGGTAATGTTGGAAAAATCCGGTATGGCGGAAAGACTGTTTGGGGCGATCAAGATTTGGATGGGCAAAGTCAAAGGTGGTCTGGCAATCAGTACCATCATCCTCTGCACCATCATCGCGGCCAGTACCGGAATCATTGGTGCTTCAGAAGTAATTGTGGGTCTACTTGCCCTACCGATCATGCTCAAGAGTAAATATCAAAAGGAACTTGCCACAGGAACGATCATCGCCGGAGGAGCCCTAGGTACGTTGATTCCCCCGAGCGTGGTAACCGTGATTTATGGTCCTACCGCCGGAGTATCGGTGGGAAGACTCTTGATTTCAACGATCTTACCAGGCTTAATGCTTAGCACGTTATTCATCTTATACATCGTTATCAGGTGTCAACTTAACCCAAGTCTGGGACCCGTGAGTGAAGACGAGGATAGAAATTTGAGCTTCGTGAAAAAATTCCGCCTCACTGCGCTATCCCTCATTCCTCCGCTACTCTTGATCTTTACTGTGCTTGGAAGTATTATACTTGGCTTAGCTGCTCCTACTGAAGCTGCTGCCATGGGAGCTGCCGGCAGTATGTTATTGGCTATTGCCTATCGCAAGTTGACTTGGCAGGTACTAAAGGACGCTCTATATCAGACCATTAAGCTGACCACCATGATTATGCTCGTGTTAGTAGCAGGTAACGCTTATAGTGGTGTTTTCTTAGGCCTTGGCGGTG
Organism: Desulfosporosinus burensis; assembly: GCF_054657535.1. Lineage (NCBI taxonomy): Bacteria > Bacillati > Bacillota > Clostridia > Eubacteriales > Desulfitobacteriaceae > Desulfosporosinus > Desulfosporosinus burensis. Next base: position 14,981 of record NZ_BAAHYN010000027.1, on the reverse strand, counting down.
GGCTTGCTATGGAACAAATCATTCTGAACCTGAATATGGGACAAACAGGCATCCTGTTAACGTTCCTATTCATCATCTTTTTAGGTGGCTTCTTATTGGACTGGACCAGTATCCTCCTGATTTTTATTCCAATTTTTGCACCCATCGTGGTAAAAGCTGGCATAGATCCGGTTTTGTTTGGAACACTGGTAATCATGATGATCCAAACCTCATATCTAACCCCTCCCATGGCACCGGGAATTTTCTATCTCAAAGGAATTGCTCCCCCTGAGGTGAAGGACACTCATATTTTTAAAGGAATTATTCCTTTTGCTCTGATTCAATTATTTGCCATTGGTTTAGTCATCCTATTCCCGCAGATTGCCCTGTGGTTACCTGAAGTAATTCTTTCGCAACGATAATTATTTTGTGTTAGATTTTAGGTGCCGCTCCCACTTAAAGAAGTTGAAGTTTCAGTGGTTTGATAATAGGCTAGGAGGGTTGATCTATGGTAAGCACTGAAATGACCAGTAAAGAAAGGTTCTTAGCAGCACTACTCAGACAAAAGGTTGATCGTCCTTCAGTTGCTAATCCGACCTCCGTAGCCACCATGGATTCTATGAGATTAACCGAAGCCTACTTTCCCCATGTTCATTTAAATGCAGACAAAATGGCGGCTCTGGCTGGAGCCGGACATGACCTTTTAGGCTTTGATACAGTCAGTCCGTATTTTAGTGTACAACAAGAGGCTGCTGCCTTTGGCTGCAAAATGACTTGGGGTGAAATTGACACCATGCCCGATAGTCTCGGGCCCTTATACAAGGACCCTGAGCAAGTTAAAATTCCTGAGGATTTTTTAGACAAGTCGCCGATTAAAACTGTCTTAGAAGCCCTAAAGCTCTTGCGCGGGCGATACGATAAGCGTTGTGCCATTGTCGGTAAAGCGATGGGTCCTTGGACCTTAGCTTACCATCTTTACGGCACGGAGGATTTCTTATGTGATAGTCTTTTAGAGCCGGATAAGGTCAGAGCCTTCTTAGATATTTTAAAAGAAGTAACCATCCTGTTTGCCAATCAACAATTTGCCTGTGGTGCGGATGTGGTGACGATCGCAGATCACGCCACAGGGGATTTGGTGGGTCCTTGTGTCTACCGGGATTTGCTCTTGCCTGTACACCAGGAAATCACCGCGAGGCTTGAAGGCCCGGCAATTTTGCATATCTGCGGAAAAACGTTAGACCGCATGGGGTATATTGCCGACTCCGGGTTCGTCAATTTTCACTTTGACTCAAAGGTAGACCCTGTGGCTGCGATGGAAGCAGTCAAGGGGAAAATATCCCTCTCTGGCAATATTAACAATGTTGAAACCCTACTTTATGGAACCCCACAGATGATTGAAGACGAGGTGAAGAGAATCATGGCAGCCGGTGTTCAGATCATCGCCCCGGAATGTGCTGTTCCACTCAGGGTCTCCAACACCAACCTTCATGCAATCGTATCGAGTGTCTGCAAACTAGCAAAAGCTAATAGCATTGGATAGTCTGAGGATTAAAGTGATAAGCATATTTTAGTAATGACACGATAGAAAAACTGTCCATTGAGCCCTGTTGGCACATGCCAGATGAGGGACTCAATGGACAGTTTAATTTCTAGGCAGAAATTCTCTCGATGTCAACTTTATTGAACGAATTCACTAATACCTGCGTGCTCCGAGATAACGGGAAGAGTAAAAGCTTTCACCAAGGCTGGAAATTTTAACATCACTATTAGGGTTGCTGGCATGAATAAAACGTCCTCCCCCGATAAAGATGCCCACATGCGAAGCACCCGGAGCGTAGGTCGAGAAAAAAACTAAATCACCAGGTGAAAGGTTATTTCGGCTGACGGATACTCCAGAAGCAAATTGCGTAAATGAGGTACGTGGTAGAGAGATCCCAGAACCAGCGTAGACATACTTAACGAAACCAGAACAGTCAAAGCCGCTTCGAGTCGTTCCCCCAAAAACATAGGGTGTCCCTTGCAAACTGAGAGCGCGATCGACAATGGAGGAACCACTGTCTCCGCGAGAAACAGTTGAAGTCGAAGCTGAAGTGATCGTTACGGGCCGACTATTAGGGCCTTTCGCGATGACTTGATTGACAGGCGCTTGAGTGATTTTTTCATCGATGACCTGTTTGGTAACGTCTAGACCATTCTTTTGTAATAAGAATAGGTCACTAATTTCGAACCATTACTCCCTGGTACGACGACTTTTGTTTTGCCGACGCCTAAACTGCTATCAGCTTTTGTAACGACATCATAGGGAATTGTTTCTGGACCCGAATAGGTTCCTTGACTCACTACGGTAAGATAGGGTGTAGTATCTACCAGCTTAATAATTTGACCCGGCTTCAGCTTTGTATCTTCAGTTGCTCCTGGATTACCAGCTAAGACTTCTTTGGTCATCATATTATTTTTGCGGGCAATAAGCCACCAAGAATCATTGGGTTGCACAGTGTAATCCTGCGTCCTTACTTTACCGTCAACTAGCAATTTAAACGCTTGATCTACTTGTTTTATTTGATCGGGTTGAACTTCTGCAACTTCGATGTTAATCGTTTCCTCAAAATTAACGGAAGTTACCTTATTTTCAGCACTGGGTTTACCATAATAGGCTTCATAAACTTTAAGAAAAATGAAAGAATTTTATTTACTTTTCCATAACTATCAGATTACTCCAGATCAGATTAAGGAGGTTGCGAAGTAATAATGACAAGATTTGAAGATATTTTGGTAAAGGCTATCAGTGAACCCATTAATCAGGAGGAAGCTCTCTATCTTTTTCAGGAGACTGAGGATAACACAAAAGCAGAAGAACTAATGAAAACGGCCAATAGTGTTCGGGAAAAAGTCATGGGAAATACGTTCCGGTGGAGCGGAGGGATTGCTAGCGTTCTTCGTTGCCACTTGAAACCATTATGTAGTTACTGTCCTTATTGGCGTGGCGATCCCAAAACCCCTTTAACAATCCCAGAAATCGTAAAAGGGGTAGAGTACATTGTCCGGCATGGCATTAAGGAATTTCACTTAAGTGGTGGTACAACCTTGAGAAGTGATGGTCGTGATATGTTAGAAATCTATTAATCCAGAAGTATTTAAAAGGGTCAAGCCAGGAGATGACTTGGATGAGAAAAAGAAGTTTGCCCGCTTAATCGGCGAGGCTGGCCTTGGACTGGGTACTGGGGTAATGGCTGGGCTGAGCTTGGAAGAAACCAAGTACCAAGACTATGTTGACCTTATTTTTCACCTCAAGGAGTATGAACACCTTGCGAATGTCTATGTAAGCAAATTCTTCCCTGTTAAGGGGATTCCCTTAGAGAAGTACCCAAAGTGTAGTTCATGGGAAGCAGTTCGCGTCATTTCCATTATGCGGCTCATTCTCAGAAACATAGACATAGGGGCGGCGGCGGGTTGGGAGCGCAATGAATATCCAACTCCTTTGATGGCTGGTAGTGGGAACAGAGCTGGTGGTATCCACATCAACAGGTCTCCTCAATACGACATGTCGTCTTCACGCAATGTAAAGTGTACCTATGAAGACAACATGGAATTCTATAATAATATGGAAGCAATGGAAAGAAGTTATAATGAACTGGGAGTGAAGATTGTTGCGGTTTAAAGAATTTAGTGAGGTAGAAAGTAACGTAACAGACTCCTGTTTTTTGGATTCTCAGCACCAACAGCGGATGAAAACAGGGTTAATGGGGTTATTTTCATAGTAGAAAGCATAAGTTTTCAGGGTACTCCTTCACTTGATTAATTCGATCCCCCAAAGAACCGATTGAACCATCCTTTTTAAGCTCCCCTTAATGCATCTGTGTCCTATCACAATGGGCTCGGTCGTCTCGTCAAGCAGCCCTAACAGCGCCTGTCCATAAGTCGAAGCTTCGTCTGCTTCGAGAGGATAAGATCTAGCCATCTCTGTTTTTACAAGTGCAGTCGAGGTCTTACCGCAGAGGTGGAGAAGGACTTTACCACCAGCTTCTTTAATACTCTTTATAATTCGCCAGCTTGAGGGGCCACTATACTCTCGATATACTTTTGGTCCAATAATACCTATTGCTCCGACTGGGTCTCCGTAAGAAATAATTGAGGCACCCCTTTTGATACCTTCAAGGCTATAACGGATGATACCCTCTTCAACAACAGCCAGAATTTCCTGAATTCGCAGGGGGTCTTTTCGTAGACCTTTATAAAAATTCATGGGGTCGATAAGAGACGATAGGATCGTAAAAGGACCCTCCACATTTAGAGCCACTTTTTCCCCCGCCTCCACCAGAATTTCCACGGCGTCTAGGACTTCTCTAATACGATCTTCATTTAGCTCCAAACTCTGGAGATTGGACATTTCTTCAATTGACGTAAAACGGTAACTCTCCACCCTTGGCCCATTCAAGGCATCGCCCAGCTTGATGTACGCCCCGTAAGCTTCTGCTTCTACCGTAACGCAGAAAGGTACCCTAGCTATGACATCTCCTCGGTGCTTCCTTAGCTCCCGTGCAAGGGTTGCCATGCTATTTTTATCAGCATGAGCACCCGGGAGGGTTATTCCTGTTTTACTGTGCACCTCTTCCGGAATCTGCTCCAGATCGTCTCCCGCACATATAAAGTCCACTCGTCATTCCTCCATTTTCAGAAGTCAGTAGTGTGAGAGGCCTTGGATTTCCCACCCCTCGATCCTCGATTAAAAGCCCAACGCTTTAACAAAGTAGTCCTGAAAGCGGGGATTTGTGGAAAGCTCCAGAACCTCTATCCTATTCTTCAATTCATTGATCTGGGCCATCACAGCCTTATTGATCAGGGCCAACCGGGCTCCTTCCACTGAGGAATTGCCTACAAAGGTTATCTTCCCTTTAAACCCTTTGGGCAGGAGGCCAATTTCCCGAATACTATCCGGATTAATATGGTACCCGAAGGCCCCGGCAATAACCGCTTCCTCTATAGCTTCGAGAGAGATGCCTGCTTCTTCGAGGAGCAGAGTTACCCCTGCTGCAATAGCACCCTTGGCCAGTTGAATCTGGCGGATATCCGTCTGGGAAATATAAAGTTCCTCTGTCAGATAAAACTTCTTATCCCTGACCCTAGCTTTTATTCGGGGATCAAGGTTAGGGTTAAAGCGCCCGCTGGCTAGGACTAATTCTCGTTTGACCATTGCCGCAGTTATATCAATCAGGCCGCTCCCACAGATTCCCTTGGGTTGAGCCGCGCCAATGGTTGTAAAATGAAGATCAAACGTATCATCTATTAAAAAGGAGTCTATGGTCCCGTCTTCGGCACGGCAACCGCAGGAAATGTTCATTCCTTCCAAGGCCGGACCGGCAGCAGTAGAGGTAGCAATGAGCTTGCCTCCAAGATTAGCCACGATTTCACCGTTGGTTCCGATATCTAAAAAGACAGAGGGGTAGTCTTTTTTGTCAAAGGCCGTGGCAACCACACCGGCAAGAATATCAGCCCCAACATACCCTGATGCTGAAGGTAAAAGGGTTACCCTTCCTTCTGGACAAATCAGGATACCTGCCTCCCTAGCCTTTAGGTCAACTTGTTCAAGAAAGACCGGTCGGTAGGGGGCATGGGCTATGGATCCGGGGTATATACCCAGAACAAAGTGCAGCATGGTCGTGTTCCCTGCTATGACTACTTGATAAACACGCTCCGTTCTACGGGCGTTACCGGTAAGGTCTATCACTAGTTCATTTAGTTTTCCTATGATGGCTACTTGAAGCTGGGTGGCGCCTTGGGAATTTTCCCGACAGTAGCTTATTCTGGTCAAAACGTCACCGCCGAACTCTGTTTCAGGGTTTAGACAGGACTCTTTCTGGAGGATTTCCCCGGAGGCCAGGTCTAGGAGATAAGCGGAAATTCCTGTGGTGCCTATGTCAATAGCCACACCAAGGATTTCGCCAGGCTCGGATCCAAGGTCAACAAGATCGTTGTCAAATAAGACACCATAGACTTGTTGCGCTCCACCCTGTTCCAGTTTACCCGCCTTCTGATAAATGTCCACCGAGCCAGAGTTATAAGATAGTCTTGCTAGGTAAGGCTGAGCTGTCCTTTCGGGAGGTGGTAACAAAACCTGTTTTACCGAGCTGTCGACTTCTACCGCTATCGCAACTCCTTGGTTAATAGTCTTGAGCTGGTTACCTTTTGGAGGAAGTTCGATCCAAACTTCACCCCTTACCCGAGCCAGGCAGGCCAAACGGACGTTAAGGGCATGGATGAACTCACTTTCCAAATCCTCTGGGGGGAAAAGGTCACCCCAGGCCTTGACCCGGCATTTGCCGCACAGACCTAAGCCATTACAGGGAGTCTCCAAGGTCAGACCCGCTGCCCTAATACATTCCGAAAGCCGCTCCCCTTCGGTAACGTCTATGGAAAGATCCTCGTTGGTGAAATGCACCTTAACCCTGTTAATAATAAGAACCTTCTTTCACGTAATCTGTCATGGTTTTGAGATTGCTTATCGAAGTAGCCATACTGAGACCGCAAGCAGGAGCAACGATATCCACCTCTGAATGGAGCACATTGCGGGTGATGCCCACAATCTTCGCTCTTTCCCCAGTGTGCAGAAGTTGGGTACTAACATTGCCCATAAGTCCCGTCTTGATTCCCGCTCGGGCGATTTTCATGTTGACTATTGAATCAAAGCTCACAGCATTAGCCTTGACCTCATTGAGGGACTCGACGATATTGCTGGCATTACCGCATATGTGAAGGATGATAGGGATACCTTCCTTATGAAGAGCCTTGATTATTTTCTGATAGTAGGGAACCGCAAACTTTTGGAAATTGCGTGGTCCCAGAATTTCTCCTGTCGCTGTAGGATCAGATATGGAGATAACGTCCGCTCCGGCCCTAACCATCTCTAAAGCATATCTGATCAGATAGTCATTAACGAAGGCGAGAAAACCGGCCACTCGTTCAGGTTCCCGCCTTAGCATCTTAAACATTTCCAGAGGGTCAACAACCGAGGTCGCAGTACTGATATGGCCTGAAACATTGCCAATAACCGGGACATGGCTGTTCCTGAGTTCACGGATCGCCTCTAAAACTACCCCCATTCTGCCGGTGGTAACGTCAACCAGGGAATAGTTTTCCATAATGGCTTCTAGTGGCTCGTCATTATACCGAGTAACTCTGGGTTCGATAAGGTTATCTCCTAGATTAACGCTGGCACCTAGTGCTTCAACTTCAGCAGTTAGGCAATAAGGTACCCCATAATTTTCAAAGCCAATGAGCTCATTGATTTTTCGTGCAGCACTTACCATGGCTTTAGTATCTGAGTGATGGCCGCCCCCTACTTGATCGGATATCTCCGTAACGCAGGCACTCATCATGCCGCCCGGGCAAATAATGGGAGGTCGGTCAACCCTGTCTCCCTTCAATACGTTTAATAGGCGTTCTTTTTCATCCAGAATTATTCACCTTCTTCCGACCTTTTCAACAGTTTGCTCAAAATAGACCTTAGTCAAGCGATCTTTTCCTTATCTTAACATTTTATCTAACTTTTCAGGTTCAATGGGATAGCCTATCTCTCTTGCTGCATCCATCATCGCTTCAATGTTTCTCAACGGCGTTTCTACCGGCAAACTACAGCCTGACATAATAACATATCCTTTTGGTGAATCCCAGGCTTGCTGCACGCATTTAATAACCGCCTCGCGTACATCAGCAGGGGTACCAGCATACATCACGGCAGAAGGATCTACATGTCCCAATATTTTAACTCTATCGCCAATCTGTTCCTTGCATTTTTGCAGATTTACTACATTGTCAACACTGAATCCAGCAACGCCCATAGCGACTATATCCTCCCATATTTTTTCGGTTTTCCCACAGATATGCATCGTCACTGACTTTCCTTTAGAAGTAATATATTGCACCAACTTTTGCAAATATGGCGCACCAAATTCACGGAAATGTTTGGGGCTAACAACAGTGCAGGAAGACATGGGCTCGGAAATTGTCGGGGTCAGACCAACGTCAATGATCGCCTGAGCATATCTGATACAAGTTTCCAATGAAACTTCGCAAGCACGATGAACGACCTCCGGATTAGTGAAGAATAACTTGCTCATCTTTTCAATACCCAATAAAAAAAACGCATTGGTAAAAGGGCCGACAATCCCTCCTGCACAAGAAACTTCTTCTCCTAATTCATCAATGAGATATTTCATCGCTTCGATATGGATAGGCAAACGACCGTCTTTATACGGATCGGCTGCTTCTAAACGATCAATTTGGCTGATGTCATCAATAGCCGGAGTAGCCAGATCTGCTGTGTTATCTGCAGGAAAATTAATTTTCGTTCCCATAGCTTCCGCCCAGGGAAACAAATCCGTGAATATTCTTACCCCATCATAGCCAAAACGGCGGTAAGAAGCGATTTGGGCATCGGCAATAATCCTGGCACTACTATTGAATTCAGATATTTTACAGCCATAAATTCGAGCAACCCCATTGGCTACATTCGGATTGCAGGGGAGACGATCTGCCATTTCCCCTCTTGCTATGGCCTGAGCTCTTTCAACCGGGGTCATTTTGTCCTTCATCATTGTTGAGCCTCCTGTACCAAATCTTGTGCTAATTTAGCAGCTTTAGATGCGTCTTCTGCATAATGCGCACCGATTTTATCGGCAAAACTTTTTGATATGGGACCTCCCCCGATCATAACTTTGATCTTGTCCTGCAACTTATCTCTTTCTAAGAGCTGTATCACTGCTTTCATACCTTCCATTGTCGTGGTCATCAAGGTTGATAAAGCGATAATATCGGCATTAATTTCTTTTGCTTTCTTAACAAAATTTAGTGGAGGCACATCTCTTCCTAAATCGACCACATCAAAGCCCGATGTTTCCAACATTATTTTAACGAGATTCTTCCCGATATCATGCGTATCCCCTTCCACAACCCCAATTACAACTTTATAGTTATCCCCAAGTTTATCCAGCTTTAAGTGGGGTCTTAAAACGTCGAGTCCCGCATACATAGCATCCGAACACATCAACAATTCAGGAATAAAGTATTCTTCCTCTTCGTACAATTCACCCGCTCGATCCATCCCGTGTGCTAAGCCTTTATTAATGCCTTCATAGGGATTAAAATTATTTTCTATATACGTCTGGGCAAGTTCAACTGTCATTTTTTCATCCATATTCACAACCGAATCAGCTAATTGCAATAATAGCGTTTGCTTTAAATCTGACATACTCCGTCTCCTCTACTCTAGAATTACGTTTCAAACAACACCGAGCCACGTAATTATTAGACCCACTTCATGTGATGCTGATCATTTCTAAGAATGCTTCAATCCGAACCTTTAATTGTTCCACATCGGATTCTGAATAGTCTGTTTCAATTTGCAAAAACGAAAGATTTTTCTTCCCCTGCAGGTATTTCTTCAAACTATAAGACTCGATGTTATAGGTATGACATGCCTGCCAAGTAAGATCAACAATACCATCTACGTTAAACTCGTCCACTAATCGTTCCACAAGTTCAAACCGAGCGATGTTCGGGGACATACAGGAACAAGGCGTTCTGAGATATTTTTCGGCAATCGCTAAAAGAGGTTCTTTCCCTTCATCTACTTGGTCATAAACTGCTTTATACCCTCCGCAGCTTTCGAAACAAACAACATTTCCGCCGCTCTCTTCGATTATCTGAACAACCTTATGTGAGCCAATCCCTACAGGAACCCCAGTTAAGAGTATTCTTGGCGTCTTCATATTAAATGAGGTGATCCCCCGGCTGTACAATTCCTTCAATTCTAACGTCAAGCGATCAACCATGAGCACCGCTTCCTCTTTGTCAATGCTAAAGCCCCGATTATAAAGAACCATCAGTAAATCTACGCCACTGATCGGCGAGGGCTTAAGTTTAGCAATATCCTGCAAGTCTTTAAGTGAACGCCGTTCTTCATTTAACAATTGGATGGCCTCACGTAAATCTTGATCTGTTATGGTTACGTTGAGTTCGACTTCCAGTCGATCTTTCAGCTTTATGATTTCTCCATACCAATACTGTAAAGCCTCTTCATCCTGCTTTTGCGGAAGCTGGAGTAAATGAAGAGGCTTTATTTTGGAAAGCAATTCATACATTTTTTTCTTGCCATCACAGGTTGTTTCGGCAATCAGAAGATCGGATAAATTAAAGTAGGGGCATGCACCAGAAGCTGCATACCCATAACTTGATTTAATGAGAGGACAAAGATTTCTGGGCAAAACCTTTTCGGCTGCGGCAATAGGGTCCTGTTTAGTACTACATAGAGGTATGGGAATAGCCCCGGCCGCCATGACTATTTCCATAGGCGAATAGATGCAGTACTTTCCTACAACTTTCCTGCCTTTTTCTTTGGCAGATTTTATCAAATTAATACTTTTGGCGCGCAAATTTTCAAATTCACATAACATTTCGGATTGCATCCTTATTACCTCCTTCACGATAGTTTTCGAAGCCTACAATTGCAGCACCAAGCGCACCGACAATCTGTGGCTGATTGGCAATATTAAATTTGGCACCAAAAGCTGAGGATAAAATCACACAAATCTCGGGATTGTTAGCCACCCCGCCAGAGAAAGTAATCTCTTCCAGACAGGAAATTTTAGATGTTAAACTTATCATTTTATTAGCAATGGTTTTAACGATTCCTGAAGAGATCGCCTCTTTAGTCACTCCTTGGGCAAGGAGACCAATGATCTCGGACTCAGCAAAAACGGTACACATGCTGTTAATACTTACGGGCTTGCTACCTGATGCCATTTTCCCTAATTCATCTAACGAAATATCAAGAATTCCTGTCATAACTTGTAAGAACCGCCCCGTACCAGCAGCACATTTATCATTCATTATAAAATCAGCAACCGAACCATCTTCTGCGACCGCAATCACTTTACTATCCTGACCTCCAATGTCTATGACTGTTCTGGTTTGCGGAAAGAGAAATCTCGCACCCTTAGCATGACAGGTTATCTCTGTCACTTTTTTATCTATAAAAGAAAGCGACACCCGTCCATAGCCGGTTCCAACGACAGTATCTACGTCCCGCTCTTGTAGACCAGCATTGTTTAGCGCTTCAAGAAATACAGTCCGTCCAGCTTCTTTAGGGTTCCAGCCAGTTGGGATAATAGCCATACTTCTTATCGTTCCATCAAAAATGACGGCCTTCGTTGCAGTAGAACCGACATCAATTCCAGCGGTTATCACCACTTCACCTTCCTTAATTTTCAATCAGTTAATTTTGTTGACCACTAATTTAAGCTAGACATTATGGTTGAGACTATCAAAAAGATGGAGTTTATCCAGGTCAAGGCTAAGTAGACCTTAGAATTTACCTGAAGTTGGTATCGGCAGTTGCTCTTAAGATAATACTGACATTAGCGTCTCAACTGTAAGGCGAAAGTCATATTTCAATAGACTGCTCAACACCCCCAGTATCATGATGCCGACAAACAATGTTGTAATATTTACTCATTTCTACACAATGTGCAAGATCAATTGATAATGTATTAACTATTTTATATCATAACTAATACATTATCAATAAGGAGCTCAGACGTTTTTAGGTGCCAGTAGCACCTTATTTAAGTGTACCTTTTTTAGCTTGTGCTATAAACTGTAAGGTGAAATTGCCTATTTTTGAAACACGCCTTGGACGGTTCTTTACCGTTAACAGGAAGGGGGTATCGGATATCGTTCCCGTACCTTTGTTGAGTGGGCCAATTTTGGCCAAAATGGGTGGTAACGCGGAAGACTACGGCTTTCGTCCCTGTGATAAGGATGAGCCGTAGCCTTATTTGTATGATAAACTATCCGTTGGTCACGGATTCAAGGATAAGTAAAATTACATAAATAATCTTAAGGTTATGCATTTACATAATATAAGACTAATAGTATAATAATTTTATTATCGGGAATAGAACCTGCTCATACTCTATCTATCAGCAATATGTGTACCGTTTTTTAAGAATCAGAAATTATTGGCCTCTTGGTCCGGAGCAATTCTAAAGGCGGAATTATTGCTGGACTGCACCAGTCGGTAGGCAAAAGGGTACTACTATCGGAGGGGTTCTCCATTAAATTAATATCTGCGGATGGAGGCATAAATAATTTGATTGAAATTGTTAATTTACAAAAGTCATTTGGTAAGATTCATGTTTTAGATAATATTAATCTTAGTATTGAAGACGGAGATATCTATGGCCTTGTAGGCAAAAGCGGGGCAGGGAAGTCAACACTTTTAAGGTGTATAAATGGTCTTGAATCCTATGATTCTGGAAGCTTGAAAATAGATGGCTTTGAAGTAAAAAATCATAGTGATAAAGAAATTAGGGAATTTAGAAAAAATATTGGAATGATATTTCAGCACTTTTCATTAGTACAGAGAAAAACAGTATATGAAAATGTTGCGTTGCCAATGGAATGTTGGGGATACAAAAAAGATATCATAGATAAAAGAGTAAAAGAGTTATTAGAGATAGTTGAAATTGAAGACAAAATTAAAGAAAAACCAAGAGCCTTAAGTGGAGGGCAAAAACAAAGGGTTGCAATAGCGAGGGCAATTTCCCTTAATCCCAAAATTTTACTTTGTGATGAAGCTACATCGGCATTAGATCCCAAAACTACAAAGTCAATACTATCCCTATTAAGGGAAATTAATGAGAAGCTTGGAATAACAATTGTTGTTGTAACACATCAGATGTCGGTAGTGAGACAGATTTGTACTAAAGTGTCCATATTAGAAAAAGGAGAGATTGCAGCTAAGGGAAATGTTGAAGATATATTCTTAAATCAACCACAGTCCTTAAAGAATTTATTAGGTGAAGAAGATGATGAAATACTTCCAAGTATAGGGAAAAACATAAGGCTAATATATTCAAAAACGGATATATCCGAAAGTAGAAGTTTAATATCTACTATAGCTAGAAAGTTAAATATAGACTTTTCTATAGTGTGGTGCAAGATGGAGAAATATAGAGACGATGTTTTAGGTTCAATTGTTATAAATATAGAAGAAAAAAATGAAAAATTGATAACCAATTACCTAACTAACATTGGAGTACAATGGGAGGTAATAAATAATGAGCAATGATGCTATAGAGCTATTAAGTAAAATTGTTTTTCCCGAACTAATCAAGACATTATACATGGTGTTAGTTGCTGTAGTATTTTCTACATTTTTTGGATTTATTCTTGCAATTATTTTAACCGTAACAGATAAAAATGGATTAAAGCCAAATAAATACATCTATCAAGTACTAGATACAGCTATAAATATAGTAAGATCCTTTCCATTTATTATATTGATAGTTGCAATAATACCTCTTACAAGGTTTATTGTAGGAACATCCATTGGAGAAAAAGCTGCCATAGTGCCATTAATAATAGCAGCCTCCCCTTTTATAGCTAGACTAATAGAAGGAACCCTTAAGGAAGTAGATAGGGGACTTATTGAGGCAGCAAGGTCCTTTGGAGCATCAGATATGCAAATAATTTTTAAAATAATGATTAAAGAAGCTATTCCTTCAATTATTTCCGTAATAACCCTAGCAGTAGTTTCCATATTAGGAGCAACAGCTATGGCAGGAGCAGTGGGAGGAGGAGGCCTAGGTGCAATAGCACTTACATATGGATATCAAAGTTTTAATGAAACCGTAATGTATGGTACAGTGTTTGTCTTGATTATAATAGTTCAAATTATTCAATTATCAGGTGATTTCTTATATAGAAAATTGAGATAATAGAACATACTGTATACGTGTATTGCTTTCTGGCAGAGATCCAAGAAGTGCAATAACTTTTGATATAGAGGAGGTGAACAAGTACGCACTAATAATGGTATTGGGAAGACAAAAAAGATGCTGAATGGGCAAAAATAAATGGAGGGTATAGTTTGAAAATAGTAATAAAAAAGATAATATTATTGATGCTATCTATCGTACTAGTGCTATCATTTACTGGTTGTAGTGGCAAAGCTGTCACTAAACAAACAGATACAAAAAGCACAAATGAAAAAAAGGTAATAATAGCTGGAACATCAGTACTATTTGAAGCTCCATTAAGAGCTGTACAAAAGGATTTTGAAAACTTAAGTGGATATAAACTAGAAATTAAAGTGTTTGATGATGCTGTAGTAACAGACATGGCATTAGCTGAAGGAAGTATAGACGTGAATTTTTACCAACATGAACCTTATCTCAATGCTTTTAATAAGAGCAAGGGGACTAATTTAGTTAGATATGGTAAGAAAGTTCTTGCAAGTGACTATGGACTATATTCAGATAAGATAAAAAGTTTAGATGAGCTTAAAGATGGATTTAAAATGAGTATACCTAATGATGCTAGTAATAGAGGTATAGCACTTAAATTTTTACAAAAAACAGGATTTATAAAGCTCAAAGAAGGAGTAGCCTTTCCAACACTGATAGATATTATAGAAAACAAAAGAAATATAAAGTTTGTAGAGATGGATAGATTAAGCTTAGTAAATTCATTATGTGATGTAGACGTATCTGCAATGCCATCTATCTATATGTTCCAAGCTGGTAAAGACCCTAAAACAGCAATAATTTCTGGTTATAATTCAGATGAACTTGGAATTATAATAGTATTACGAGAAGACAAAAAAGATGTAGAATGGGCTAAATACCTTGAAAAGGCTCTTACAAATGAAAATTCAAGAAAATTTATAGAGGAGAAATATAAAGGAGCTGTAGTTCCTTTATTCTAAAACTTGCGGGTATAGCCTAGTAGTTATGTTAGTGACGCCTCTTATGGCCATAGATTGACGGTTTATTATGACCACAAATGGACAGATAAGTTGTCCATTATCAATTGTCTGTCAGTCAGTCTCTGTCGTCATCGATTACATAGAATTTAAGGAAAGGAGCCGATGGCATATTACCGGCTCCTTTTAACGATTATTTATCCCGAAAATATTTAAGATTGGCTCTGTAAGCCAGAATATC
>NZ_BAAHYN010000026.1:0-38968 GCF_054657535.1 Desulfosporosinus burensis | reverse complement strand
CTTAGCATTTCCAACTCTCGTTGTCAACAACTAATTTTCCGTAAGTTTTGATCAAGTAGCGTGAAGCCGTGACTCCTTGCACTTTCGATCAATGTGCGTTTGTGGCACTCAGTCATAATACCATTTTCATCATATGCTGTCAACTGTTTTTTTATGCTACTGCTCTTGGTTTCACTCACCTAGGTTTCACACAGTGGAGCAACGATTGAGATGGTATCACAGATTTTTATGTGCCGTCAATAGGGTGATTTGAAAAGCTTGAGTGTTAACCAACTTCTAAGGGGTTTGTACATGGTGCTTTGGAGTTGGTACTAGAGGTAAAACAACAAAAAATATAATAAAAAACGGCAAATAAATGGCACAATGATCCTATATTCAATAGACCTCATCCTTTTAAATGTATTAATTAAATACCGTCGACCCAACTTACGACATACTCTGTGGCTTGTGGTGTACTTATGCTCCCTGGATCATTGACATGCCATTTTCCATCGATACCGTGTTCTCTGGCAGTTAGTTCAAAATGACACATGCCAATCCCCATATCAACTCTTTGTAAATCATAAGCCAAGGCCTTGGCATAACCCTTAGTGTGCTGGAGATAGAAATGAATCTTATTAGTATCCTTGACAATCCTCCACGGTTGCTTGTTGGAGGCAGAGGGTGCCAGTCGAAGCATTTCGAGAGGGGTTGCGAATTTTCCAGCCTCCAGCTCAGATAAGTGATGACTAAAATCACGACTGAAGAAAAGCTCAGCCCAGCCTTTGCGATTTTTTGATCCCGCAGTTAATCTCAATGCAGAATCAATCAGACTCTTTCTACGACTGGGATAGCCTATGGGTGTGATACAAGGCAATACTTCATGATCTTTTTGCTCGATTGCCCTACCAAATTCACTTTTCTTGAAGGTTCCTCCAAGCCAACAGGTGCCTAACCCCAAAGATGTAGCGTATAGAATAACTTTCTCCAGAGAATAACCAAAGTCCTCCAAGTCTCTCTCCGCCTTTTCGACAGCAGCAACGACATAGGTTGAAGCACCGCTTATCACGCCATAAGTCCCAAGCTTTGCATTGAATTCTTTACGAGCAAGATCACTTTCAATCAAGTTTATTCTTAAAGTCCCACCAAACGGGCCCCTCGGCATCGAAAAGAATCCTCGCAATTTTTCTTTTATCTCTGGCGTTAGAGGTTGATCTAAATAAGTTCGGACAGATAGTCTCTTTTTAATTACTTCTGTAATCGGCAATTCGAATAGTTTACCCCTCATATAAACCTCCACTTCAGGGATTTATACTTAACCCCTCCCGTCAATTATAGCAAATTATGGGGATTAATGAAATTGTTAGCTAAAAAAATAGACCCCGGATCTATACCGAAGTCTCTAGATAGAGATTTATTAACATTTAGTTTGAACTAGCTAAGATAATGGAGCAATAACTTTCTTCTCAGATTTCTTCTTCATTTTTTCCTTATTCTTAGGACTC
Organism: Desulfosporosinus burensis; assembly: GCF_054657535.1. NCBI lineage: Bacteria > Bacillati > Bacillota > Clostridia > Eubacteriales > Desulfitobacteriaceae > Desulfosporosinus > Desulfosporosinus burensis. Next base: position 37,484 of record NZ_BAAHYN010000026.1, on the reverse strand, counting down.
TTGTCTCCCAAATAAAATACCTCCCATCACCCATTTACCCTAGTATTACAGGTAAAACATTTTTCCATACATAGTTTAACCAACACCCTACCCACCGTTTCAAATGACCTTATTCTCGCTATGCTGTTACTTTATTGCATGTAAAAATCTTAAGCAAATAGGCGCTATTTTCCGGGATCGAGTGATCTTTCAAACCACATCCCAATGGACTGCGTGGGTGTATTTGTGATTTATGAATTATTCATCCCCTTTAGTTTGCCACTTAGAGATCAGGCCGCCCACCGCTAACATGAAGGCTAGTAACTTCAATAATTTACAGTTTCATACTATATAAAACCCACTCTGAAGAAAAACTCCAATTCTACCAACTAGCAATATGTCCATCTGCTCTTGACTCGGTGCCACCGGCCAAAATCCCATCCTTACTTCTCCAGATGATTTGACCACGTCCAAAACTAGATGTATCCATCGACCATCGAATGTTATGTCCTCTACGCGCTAGTTCTTGGGCAATCGACTCAGGAAAGGAGTGTTCAATCTCAATGGTGTTTCCATTAATCCATTGCCAACGTGGTGCATCAAGAGTAGTTTGAGGATTTAAATGATAATCGACAGTATTCATAATTACTTGCACATGCCCTTGAGGTTGCATGAAGCCTCCCATCACTCCAAAGGGGCCCACAGGAAGGCTATCTTTTGTTAAGAAGCCTGGAATAATAGTATGGTAAGGCCTTTTACCTGGTTGAAGACAATTGTCATGGTTCGGATCCAAAGAAAAGTTGTTTCCTCGATTATGTAGACTAATCCCTGTTTTTGGTACCACCAAACCAGAACCAAAGCCTTTATAATTACTTTGAATATACGAAACCATATTCCCCTCGCCATCTGCGGTAGCCAAATAGACCGTCCCACCTTTGGATGGTTTTCCAGGTTCAGGTTGAATCGCTCTATCTCCAATTTGTTTCCTGCGTTCCTCAGCATACTCATCTGATAACAGTTCCTCAATACTTACCTTCATTTGAGAGGGATCGGCAATGTACTTCTTCCCGTCGGCAAACGCCAACTTAAGTGCTTCGATTTGCCGATGATAAGAGTCGGTGCTCTCTTTGAATTCGAATTCAAACCCTTTTAAAGAATTTAAGGCCATCAAAGCCACGAGTCCATGTCCATTGGGCGGAATTTCCCAGACCTTATAGCCACGATAATTAATGGAGATCGGGGTTGCCCATTCCGGAGTGTAAGCCGCCAAGTCATCTGCTCTTAGAAAACCACCGTGCAACTTAGAGAATTGATCAATTTTATCCGCGATTTCTCCACTATAAAACGATCTGGCGTTTGTTTCAGCAATCGATTGCAAGGTGCGGGCGTGATCTTGAGAACTCCAAAGCTCACCAATTTTCGGAGCACGTCCTTGAGGAGAGAATGTCTTAAACCAGTTTTTGAATTGCTCGTCTTTAAGATTCACAGCATATCGGTCGAAGGCGATCTCCCAATTCTTCCCCACAGTTGGGGATACGGGATAACCTTGTTCGGCATACGAAATCGCGGGTTCCATCACTTTGGTCAGAGGAAGCTTACCGAAACGGGTAGATAACTCAGCCCAGGCTGCGGGCGCTCCAGGAACGGTAACGGGAAACCAGCCATAGGTAGGCATTTTTTCATGGTGTCCAGCTTTTTTCAAGGCTTGTAACGTGAGGAGTTGGGGGGCAGGGCCGCTGGCGTTAAGTCCAAAAAGTTGGCCCTTAGTCCAGACCAAAGCAAATGCATCCCCTCCTATTCCGTTTGAGGTCGGCTCGACAACCGTAAGACAGGCCGCTGTGGCAATCGCCGCGTCAATGGCATTTCCGCCTTTTCTTAAGACCGATAACCCTGCTTCTGCCGCAAGAGGCTGAGAGGTGGCAACCATACCATTTTTGGCATAGGCGGTCATTCGACATGAGGCATAAGGATTATAAAGCGTATCAAAATTAAGCATCTTACGCATTCCTCCACTACTTGAGTTTCTGCACAGCTTGGCAGTAGCCCCTAGTTTCGCAGATTACTCATACACTATAGCTTACACAATTCCTATAATCAAGCAACAAACGGTGCTCAGTAAGTAGGACAAGAAGGTACAGATTTAGCTGAGTACCTTTCGACATAATCGTGCAGACTCGTACTATTTTACCATTTAGTTCCACTTTATCTAAGTAGTTCATATTATGTGGTATCACTGGAAGGGAGGAAATTCAAATGGCATTTGATAACGTTGGTGGAGCAGCTTATGGTGGCGGAAAAGGCTTTAGCGCAGGGATCGCCGCAGTTGTAGTCATAATTCTTCTTCTAATCGCAATGGGAATCGTATTTTAATTTAGAAAGGTGGAACTTCTTATGTACGGAATGGGTTATGGTGGAGTAGCCGGAGCATATTGTCCTCAACCTGTTGCACCCGTTGCTGCAGCTTGTGGCGGCTATGGTGTTGGCGTAGGCGCAGGTGTAGGAGTAGGCGTTATCGCAATAGCTATTTTGATTCTTATCGCATTAGGCGTCATTTTCTAAAATGACTTCTGAGATATGTAATAAATGGAGATAATATAATAATTCTAATATCATCTGAAAGGGCTACCACTTCATAAGTGGTAGCCTTTGACGAATTAGAGATAGAACCTAATGACATAGTTGTTTCAATCTTTTGACATACTTTTGACAAATATTCTTACTATAATTCAATCATAAGTTAAATCAATTTAAACAAAAGGAGTGCATAAACCATGAAAAAGTTCAAATCTTACATTGCTGCCGCCACCATCGTCGGACTCTTAGGGGTAACCGGAACTGCCTTCGCTGCCATAACTGGTCAGACTCCAGCAGAAATTACAGCTGGCTTGACTGGAAAAACCGTAGATCAAGTTACCTCGGAAAGAGCTACAGGAAAAACCTATGGCACCATCGCTAGCGAAGCCGGAAAGTTAGACGAGTTCAAAGCTCAGACTCTTGAGCAAAAGAAAGCCATCCTTGACCAAAGAGTCAAAGATGGCAACCTCACTCAGGCACAAGCAGATGCAATGCTCAACTCTATAGCGACGAATCAAGCCACCTGCGACGGAACCAGTACTGCCAGATTAGGAAGAAGCATGGGAGCTGGATTTGGCCAAGGGCAAGGAATGGGTCTTGGCCAAGGTCAAAAAAGAGGTCAAGGGATGGGCAATGGCTCTGGCCAACGTAACGGAGGCGGCTTCGGCGGTGGAATGGGCAGTGCAGCTACCCAGAACTAAGCTACCCATATTATTTAAAAAATACGGCCGGGAGACTATGATGTTCCTGGTTGGTGGAAATGTAACTTAACCTATAAGTTTGCCACGTCGGCAGTTAGAGGAAAACAGAGGACAGGTTGCTTGTTTCGGTTGAAACAAGCAACCTGTCCCTCTGTTTTCCCTTGGGAAAGCTAAGTATATACTACGTTACCACAAGCCAATAACCTTCCAATACGCTAAACCAATCGTAAGATAGACCACAGTTGCTAATAAGGTCACTACAAAACCGATCTTCCACCAAGTTGTTTTTTCCACATAACCTGTGCCCATCAGTAAAGGACCTAATCCATTCCCATAATGTGTCAGAGTCGAAGAAATCACCATGAGAAAAGCAACCAGGAACACAGCCGGATACTTCGGAGCCCCAGTGACTGCTACAAAGCTGAAGATAACCGGTGCAAAGGTGGCGACATAACCGACAAGTGACGGGAAAAAATAGTGAGGAATAATCGCTAACAGCGCGATGATCACAAACGTGCTAAACGTTCCTATTCCCTGGGGTAGGGCACCTTCCATCACACCGATTAACCAGTCAAAAAAACCAAGCTTACCAAGTGCTGACGATAAACCAATAATTCCTCCGAACCAAATCAGAATTCCCCAGGTCTCCTTCGAGTCAGCTATATCCTGCCATTGGATCACATCGGTTAGAATCATCATCGTGACCCCGAGGAATGCCACAAGGGTCGTATCAATTTGTGTCATGCTACTAGTGGCCCATAATACCAAACAAAGCATAAAGGTTATCCCGACGATTATTTCCTTTTTTGTGACAGAACCCAAAGCTTTAAGTTGTTCACGAGCCATTTTCCGAACCTCTTCAACCGAAACTAATTCGGGGGGATAGATAATATAGACAATGATTGGAATGAGGACTAAAACGAAGAAACCAGGAACTGCTGCCAGTGTCCATAAGCCCCAACTCACATTAACTCCTAAAATCTGCGCAGCGAGTTTCATGGAAAGGAGGTTCGGACCCATTCCCGTCAGAAACAAACTTCCGGCAACCATATCCATCATATAGAGCAAGACCGTAAGATAAGCGCCTAGCCGACGGGGATTCTCGTATGGTTTGGAACCGACGACCTCAAATATTCCTTGGGCTAAGGGATAGACTAAACCTCCCACGCGAGCCGGGGCTCCCGGAATCGTCGTTGCCAGCATAAGATCGGTGACCCCAAGAACATACCCTAGTCCCAGACTGCTTTTACCAAATGCTTTGATAAGAATGAGTCCAACACGTTTTGCCAAGCCACTTTTTTTAAACCCCAGACTCATCATAATAGCCACTACAATCAGCCATACAGTTGTATCTGTATAGCCCACTAAAACATCTTTAATTGGGACGACGAAAAGACCCGCAGCCGTTACTCCGACAAAAATAGCACTTGCCTCTGGAAGTCCTTGCAACATCAGCATGAGGATTGTCCCTGCAAAGATCCCGAATAACTTCCAAGCCTGCACCTCTAAGCCATTTGGAACTGGAATAATAAAGAAGAGGACTGCAAACAAGATGGGGATGAGGATTTTTAGAGTTCGGCCGCTGAATAGGTTATGAGTCGTCGGAACCTTCATAGTCTGGCTCATACTTCACTCATCCTTATGATTTTTATTTAAATTTTTCGGGGTAAAGCTCAGGCTCTAAGCAAAAAATTGTAATCCTTAACCAAGTCTAGCTTAATTCGGGGCTAGTTCAAAGATTACGCTATAGAAATTCTCCCCTAACGAAAATTTATTGAAGGTTATTAGCCCTTTGCTATTTCCTATTTCTTCTACATACTCTTCAGAAATCCTATGGTCAACTGGTGGCCCCATGGGTGTTTTTTTCTTATGAAACTCGATTATCATGAGCTTACCCTTTGGTTTTAAAACTCGCTTTATCTCATTAAGCATAAATTCTTTATTTTCGATTTCATGAAGTACGGTTATCATAATCGCCATATCACAGCTATGATTATCTAAGGGAAGTATAGTAGACTCGACCTTCTTAATTTTCAGGTTTTTAATATTGCGTTCAGCTACTCTACTCTTTAGTAATTCTATCATACTATCAGATATTTCAAGTGCATAAATATCATTCTTGCTTATTTCTGTAGCTGGAAAAGTAAATACCCCCGTCCCAGCTCCAATGTCACATAGTATCATGTTCTCTTTAAATCCTGCTTTGATTAATGAATTCTTCGGATTAAGCTCTGCTACCCTTATGTGATTTTCAAATTTGATTATTTTATCATTCATTTAGCTCATCTCCTTAGTTTGGTTTGGCCCCTTCTCGGCATTGTGCCTGAAAACTTTCTATACGAGCAGTGTTATATGATTTAGATTCATTATAACACTTACTGTTTCCATATTTATTATAGAGATTAGATCTTCGTCAGCACTTTTTCCAACTTAGCGTAATTGACGACAACTCCATCATCCGGATCAATTTCAATCTGCTGGTCGGCGAGATTATGAATCACTTCATCGTATTTTTTTAGCTCGTCCATTTGTTTGGTTAGGGCTTTCAAGCGTTTTGTCGCTTTGGCCTTTTCAGGTGGAGAGTCTTCAGACACCAGCACTTGTTTTAAGCGCAGACACTCTGACTTAAGTTTATTTTGCAGGGAGTGCAGATAATCCGTGCGTACCCGGGATACCATACTTCTGTCATAGCGGTGCACATAAACTAGGGCGTTAAAGCCCTGTTCCTTGCCAGATGTGAATAACCAGTAAATCGGTCTTTTCTTATAGATTTGAACATGATCCTTGTAGAATTCCTTGAGGAAATAGCGGCGTATACACTCTTTGCTAGTCTCATTGACCTTTCTGCCTATAGATTCGGCAATGTAGTCAAGATTTGCAGCCATGGTATTCCTGCCAAAGGTAACTTCCATCTAATCCTTCTTCAAGAAATCTATTTTTCAATCTGTTTCTGTGTCCTTCATGCATGGATTAACGCCATTCCTTTCGTTTTATGGTCAAAATTCTACCCCTTTCGATATTTCTACACTTATACAGATTAACCTGCTTTTGTGGTTAATTTATCCAAATTTCTTGTCTAGAGAACCACTACAAATCTGCCCATAGAAAAACAACAAATAGAGCCCTCCAGGGCTCTTGGGTAGATCATATAGTTTCATTAATTTATCTTAATTTTTGTAGCCTTCTCTAAGTTAATCTAGATCTCGAAAAGTGAAGGGCGGATACGAGAAACTATGGTATTACTTCACTTCTGCTTTGAAACCGATAATTAGCTCGTTGTTCCTTACAACTAAGGGGCGGATAATTGCTTTTGGATTTGACGAGAGAAAACTTGCTACAGCCGATTCGTTATACTCCTCAAGTTCTTTTCCAAGTGATTTAGAAGGGTTGCTCTTTTTGTTGAGCAGACTCTGAACGGGAATCCCCCCAAGTTTAGCTAAGTCAGTAAGTTCTTCAACCGAGAGAGGGCTTTTCACAATGTTTCGATATTCAAACTCCACATTCTGTTGCAGAAGACCCGCTTCTGCTTTACGGCAAGTCGTTCATTGGGGAAAACAATAAAATGTGAGCATTTTTCCTCCTTCTGTGATTGACTATTGAAGTTTATTCGAGGAACTTCACCACCCCCTTTGGCAATAGGTTGCGGGGGCGCTTAGACATAGGTTATGCTTCTACCTTAAGAATTAAGTCGTCCAGAGCACGCTTCGGCACATGATGAATTCCTTGCTGATCTCTCCAATACTTAATGTCTCCAGATTCATTCAATTCCTCTATGACCACCACTTCTTTGGGTTTCCCTAAAGCAATCACCGTCGCGATGGCAAAATGCTCAGGTAAGTGTAGTTCTTGGGCAAGGGCGACACGATCAATCGAATTGAATTGACATCCTCCTAACCCTTTTTCTGTGGCACCTAACAAGATGCTCTGAACGGCAATTCCATGGTCCCAAAAGAAACCTTTGCTGATACTCTGATCATGAAGCACGACCACGTAGGCACTTGGCCTCTCTCCTTCTTCTGGTCCATCCCAATCTTTATAGTAACCAGCCCATTTTAATGTTTTGAAAATCAGCTTATTTGTTTCGAGTGTCTGAGATAAAACGAACTTTAGGGACTGGAGGTTCCCACCCGTTGAAGAAAGTCTTGCTAGATCAATGAGTTCTCTTAAGGTCTCCTGGCTTACCTCGACATCCTGATAAAATCGACGATAGGTTCGGTTTTTGGCAATAAGTTCACGAATCATCATTATATCCCTCCTTATATTTAGTATATCTTCTAGAGTGAAAAACACCATAGCTAAAGTTTGTTCTAATACACTTCATTGCAGCAATTGGTTTACACCAAATTGGATACCAAAAATAAGAGCCCTCAGACAGATTTTTGTACCAGTAGACTCTTATTGGATTGGATTGACTTCAAATTTTACCTTGAATTCAATTATCTTCTTGAAATTATAAGCCTACATGTTTTTCTTTACCTTAACGGCAGTCCCGTAAACAAGTATTTCTGCTGCCCCCTGCATTACATTTGAGGTTGCAAAGCGAATATTGATAATGGCATCAGCTCCCAGATTTTCAGCCTCCGATACCATTTTGCCGGTAGATATTTGACGGGATTCGTCGAGCATTTTACTGTATTCTTTTAATTCTCCACCGACGATTTGTCTGAAAGCAGCTAAAATGTCTTTTCCCACATGCTTCGCTCTGATGGTACTTCCTTTGACTAATCCTAAGGACTCGATTATTTCATAACCCGGCATGTAGTCAATATTTGTTAAGATCATTTTTTTCATCCTCCTTATCTTTAATTCTCTCCTTGATTAATTGGATTAACAACAGTCCAGCACTTATAACACCTAGAACGATAGCCACAATTACAATAATTGGTATCAATGAAGGTGAAATAAAAGCCATACCCATTATTCCAAAAAAGTACAAAGCTATACAGAAAACCAGTACCCAACTTAAGAGTTTAATCATCTATTGTCCCCCTTACAGCCGATCATCTCTATTGTTTTTCATTATAGCAAAGAACATTCTGCAACCGAAATCATCGAGAATGCTCAAAACTATGGTCAACTATTAACTTCACACATTGATAAAGAGAATAACGTACTCTATGTTATGGCAGAACGCGTATTATCCGCAGAGAAAATGGCAGAAATGGAAGTTGAGTTCACTAGAATCGAAGAAATAGAAGTCGGCCCTAATAAACATGAGGAATTCCACGCAACCCTCCATGCTTTGAAAACCTTTTATCTTTCCTAATTGGAGAGTGCCCAGTGACGAGCTGATTGCCTATTTTAAGTCATGGCAAAGAGCTTGGCCTAACTAAAACGTGGATATTTAAACGCAAAAACCCTAGCATTGGCAGGGTTTTTCTGTTTTTTCCCTGCATGAATAAACACTGATAAGGTGATCTAGCGTATTTTCGCTCCAAAAGGGATAAGCCCAAGTGTAGCAAATTTAAAATGCTGAAGTCCAAAGGGTATACCAATAATTGTTAGACAAAAAATTGCACCGATAACGAGATGAGCAATGGCAAACTCCCACCCAAATACAACGAGCCAGATAATGTTAAATATTAATCCTCCTGCTCCGAAATGTCCAAGTTCGATTTCTTTTCCAAAAGGCCACAAGACAAACTTCGAAATCTTAAAACATTGAACACCAAAAGGTATGCCAATTATTGTTACACACAGGATTAACCCTGCTAAAAGCCATATAATCGAGGCAATGATCCCTCCAAATAATAGCCAAATGAGATTCCCAATGAGATTCATGATCCTCCTCCATTTCCTTATAGTTTATACTTTATATTCTATTTTATAGTTTACAGTTCCTACTTCCTGCTTCTTACCACTTACCTCTTACCCTAATCATTATGCTTAGTTATGGTAGTGATAATCGATAATCTATAGTGTTTAAATATGTGCCATTATTACTACACTTCGGGGCTTAATGTCTGGAAGTGATCTTTTGAAACATCACCAAGAGCCCAACGCAAAGTCTATAGATCGAATCAACATTAAGATTGTCTTCCGCTGTCGTATCGAAAAAAACATTGAGTTTGGATTCTAGATCCTCTTCTGGCTTGGTATAACAAATGAGAATTGGTAGCTTTGGCAGAGGGTGCAATACAAGCGAAATATCAGAAGTAAAACTAGTCTCCACAGGCTTGCCGTTAAAAATATAAATCATGTCCTCAATAAGATCCGGATGGATATCTGTAAGTTGTTTTAAAGGTTTTTCAAACCTTTGTTCAAAAAAGGCATCCCATACGGTCTCATTACTAAGTTCCCTGAAAGAAACCCATTTTCCGGAAAGCTCTTTTCCTGCACTGTCAATAATATAATTGAGTAATGGAACCATTACCCAGACATTGTTATGGCATTCCGTTATAATAGCTCCCTCCGCACTGACCGTGAAGTCCTTTCCAAGGCACTTAATGGTCAAATTATCTCCAGAAAGCCTAGCCCCCAATCGTTCTACAGATGCAGAGAAATCTACTGTGACAATCTCTCTTTTCAACGGTTCAAGTACTTGCTTCAGTTGCTCTTTAGGAGTCATTTGTTTAATAATTTTCCCATCAAGTTCCTCAATGATCCTGCTTTCCAGATGAGGGCACTCAGCGAGACGTTTTTGCCCCTTTATCACCGCAGCAGCAAACGCTAGGCAGGTTGCCACCCCACACTGTTTGCAATTTGATTTTGGGAGTAACTTGTAGATTTCCAGTGGATTATCTAGTTGTGACATATACATTTCCCTTCTGTAGGATATTAATTCAAAAGTAATGCACTAGAGAGTTGAACCTGGCACATAATTCTTCCTTAATCTAGATTCTCTTTTAATTCTCTTTTAACTCTCTTTTTCCTTTCTTGATTTTCTTGATAGAACTTATTTTAATCTTCTTTAAGTACTTAACCAGAATATTTAATCTAACCTTGGACAAGTCTCTTGCCTAAATGATATGCTTAAACCATCTACTGTGAAAGAGGTTAAAGTCGTTATGAATGGCAATCCTGACTCTCTTGAGCCCCGGTTATCCGACCTTCTCCGAGCCCTACAAAGCCTGTACGGCCGCTAAACTCTTCTTGAATAGAAGCAGTAAATCTGATGATGCAAAATCATCGCCCCTTTGTCTAACCTCAAGAAGCCCTAGAAGCCAACAGAAGATTACTGGCTTCCAGGGCTTCTTTGTTATGATTATTAGGGCCTAGCTCAAAGGCATCTGGGCCGGCATGGCCAGAATTAGCCGTCTTTCAACGTCTTGCCAGTTCACTAATTGCCACCAGGCTGTCACGTAATCTTTGCGTTTGTTCTGATAATCCAAGTAGTAAGCATGCTCCCATACATCCAGGACAAGAATGGGAATACCACCCGCTTGAAATAAATCCTGATGCTTTTCAATGGTCAGGATTTCCAATCTTCCCCAGGCCGGTTGCCATACGAGCAAGACCCATCCTGATGCTTCAACATTGATTGCGGCTTCTGTAAACTGTTCCCCCAAAATAGCCAGACTCTCAAAATAGCTCATGATATGTTTGATCGTTTGCGCCCCGGGGGTCTCCCACCGGTTTCCCAGGGGAGCCATCGAAGTCCAATAAATACTATGTAAAATATGCCCCGAACCGTGAAAAGCGAGTTCCCTCTCCCAATGTTTGACTAAGGAAAAATCCCGTTTTTGCCTTGCCTCGCTTAGTTTTAGCTCGGCTTTTTTCAAACCTTCCACATAAGCCTTATGATGTAGGTCATGGTGAATTTGTAATAATCTAGAACTAATCACAGGCTCAAGAGCATTATACGCATAAGGGAGCTTAGGTAACTGATGTTGCCCCACTGGCACTATCATAGAATGCATATAAATTAGCCCCTCCTTCACACTCTCCACTTATTTGGTTCTATAATTGGTAGTCTTCCATTCTAGTTATAGATTATTACGTGGTCACAACGTTAGAACGGAGCGTTGCTTGCCTTACAGACCCAATCCTATTACATAGTGAGTATTGTCTGAAGTATCGGTAATCCATAATAAACAAGCGCAATAAGAATCGCTAAGGTAATGGCCAATTTAAATAACTTTTTTAGAATAAAGCCCACAGCAGCGATCCCTAAACCTAGCATCAGTATTTCTTGTAACCCTAGCCCAGCGGTAAAAGTCTCCATAAAATCCCCTCTCTCCAATCGCATTTACACTCTATAATCATAACACGCGCTTCCAAAAGAAGAAATAACCACTGAAACAAGGGGACAGGTCCACTGTTTCGCTACCCTAAGTCGTTCGCAAGTTGAAGTAGACTCATGGGGGTTCCGACGTCTAGCCTCCCTAATTCAGGACTACCGAGAATCTGAGCATTTTCATGAGTCGCCATGCGATAGACTTCGAGCTTCGGAATTCCTGCTTGAATCATCCATTCTATCTCATCATACAGGCTCCCAGCGTGCGGAACTTTATAAGCACCGGCATCTGTGCCAACACCTAATCGGACGTTTAAATGGCAGGCCTCCTGAATTTTAGCAAGTTGGGCCTCCAGAATCCGTTTCAAAGTGTTGATTTCATGGGTGGAGTAACGATCATTTGGATATTTTAAGAGATTTCCGATGGGTGCAACCGTTGGGACCCAAGCAATTCCTTTTTCTCTCATCCGCTCAAGTTGTCTGGTCGTCATATAATACCCGTGTTCGATGGAATCGACCCCAGCTGTAATGGCCATGGAAATTCCCTCATCCCCACTGGCATGTGCCATGACAGGTGTTCCACGTCCATGTGCTGCATCTACCAATTCTGTTAAATCCTCAACCGACCACTGAGTTGGACCCACCTTCTGATAATCATCAAAGCGGATCAGTCCAGTCACGACTACCTTAAGTTGGTCTAGGCCTTGGTCGAAGAAGTCCCTCTCCTTTTCCTGCCACTCTAAAATATCCTTAAAGCCACGACCGAGAAAACGACCATACATTCCTACCCGGTTCACAGCCTCATGCACTGAAATGACCTTAGGTCCTGGCCAAATTCCTTCATTGACCCTGTTTTTTGCGAGCCATGAAAAGCCAGGTAAATCGCCGCCATCTCGTATAGCCACAATTCCCCTTTCCAGATAGCGCCTCAAAAATCCTTGCATATTTTCCTCGATCAAGCAAGGCTGTGCCCAATTCTCCAAGCACTGATAAAAATCAAGGCTGTCTAACGCTAAATGGACATGGGCGTCTATCCAGCCAGGCAAGAGAAAATAGGAATCCCAACGCTGTATACCATTAGGGGTACTCTCTAAAAGATTCAATGGCTCAATTGAGTTAACCTTGCCTTCTTTCCATTTTAAAAGGGTAGGCTGAGAGCATAAACCTAGTTCCTTGCTCCAATACCCTGCAACGACTGCTTCTCCCTCATCAGGAATCTCTAAGATTTTTTGTATTGCACTGCACGAAATATACATCGCCCTATACCTCAAGCGTGTATTTCAAGGTTTTTGTTACAACATCCATATCCATAATCTGCTTCCTTTCCAGAGTGTATAATTTTGAGTTAAATAATCTTCAACGGGTCGCAGCATTGCCCTGATCGGGTATAAATGAACCGAGTAAAGTACAGAGTATTACTGATACCTTTAAATATCTTCAGATTTGCCAGTCTAAAGATCCTGAGTACTTTAGTTTCAAATCAGAATCTTTCACACCAAATTCCTGGCTGAAAGGATTGATAATTATTAAAAGCAACCATACCCTTCCCAGAGAGACGGTACGGCTTTATGCGCAACTTAGCCCTTTTGAACTGAAGGACAGATTAATTAGCCTCGCCAATAAACATGGGGATACAAGCATCTGGTCAATGCTCAATGCTGGCAGAGGTAATCCCAACTGGACAGCAGCAACCCCCCGAGAAGGGTTCTTTACTTTAGGGCTATTTGCTATAGAAGAAATTCGTAATGTTTGGCAAGATAGAGATCTTGCTGGCATGCCGAATACCGAAGGCATTGCTGAACGTTTGAAAGACTATCTAGAAAAGCATCACGATGCACCAGGTGTCGATTTTCTCAAAGACGTCCTTGATTATGGCTCAATCACTTGGGGATTTAACCCAGATGCTTGGATACATGAGCTGGTGGATGGCATTCTTGGCGATAACTATCCTGTACCAGATCGCATGCTCGTGCACCTTGAACAGGTTGTGCATGATTATCTTATTCAAGAAATGTGTAATAACCAATCTCCACCCGGCAAATACGACCTGTTCGCTGTTGAAGGCGGAACCGCGGCCATGTGCTATATTTTTGACTCGCTAATTGCCAATAAGTTACTCTCGATGGGTGACAAAATTGCACTAATGGTCCCTACTTTTACCCCCTATCTCGAGATTCCCCATTTAGCGCGTTATGATTTTGAAATTGTTCGAATTAATGCTCTGGAAATGGACGAGCGAGGGGTTCACACTTGGCAGTATACCAATTCCGAGCTCGATAAACTTGCTAATCCCAGCATAAAAGCTCTATATGTTGTTAACCCAAGCAATCCACCCTCAGTAGCTATACGAAACGAGTCAAAAAACCGTATCATAGAGGTGGTTAAGAAGCAAAATCCCAACCTAATGATTATTACTGATGATGTCTATGGTACCTTTGTTGATAATTTCCGTTCTCTAATGGCTGAATTACCGTATAATACACTTGGAGTTTACTCCTTCTCCAAGTATTTTGGGGCTACAGGTTGGCGACTGGGAGTCATCGCCGTTCATCAAGACAATGTCTTTGACCAATTAGTAAAGAATCTGCCACGTGACAAAGCAGATGCCTTAGCTGAGCGTTATGGGATAATAACTTTATATCCGGAACGACTTCGATTTATCGACCGAATGGTGGCGGACAGTCGCCAGGTTGCCCTGAATCATACAGCGGGTCTATCTACGCCTCAGCAAGTTCAAATGGGACTATTTGCCCTCTTTGCCTTACTGGATCGGGAGAATCGTTACAAGAAATTGACCCAGGGAATTTGTCAACACCGACAAAAATTATTATATGAGGGCTTTGGACTAGAGTTGCACACAGATCGGTTTGACGCGGCATATTACAGTCAAATCGATTTATTGGTGTGGGCCAAACTTAAGTACGGTAATGAATTCTGTGAGTATTTAGAAGCTAACTATGAGCCTACTGATTTCCTTTTTCGTTTAGCAGAGGAATCTTCGATTGTGCTTCTAAACGGCAGCGGATTTGGCGGGCCAAAGTGGTCCATCAGGACTTCTCTTGCCAACTTAAATGACGAAGCTTATCGACAAATCGGTGAAACTGTTCAAAAAACGTTTGAAGAATACGCGACATCTTGGCGAGCATTTAAGGACTTGAAAGAGTAAACGCCCTGGACTAAACAATCATAAGCCTTTCAAACTTCGCACCGCTATTTCTCCCATCAAAGCATAACCCTCTATACTAGGATGGACATCATCAACGAATAGCTGCGCACTCTGACCGACCTTTATCCTGTTTAGAAATGGAGAATAAAAATCTACTAAACTAATGCCTTTTTCATCCGCATAGCTGTTCAACCAATTCCGGTATTCAATCAGGAATTGTTCTTCCTCTGGCAATAAGGACGGAGTAGGTAACCCCAAAATAGGGATAATCCCGTTTTGCCTACAAGATTCCTCCATTACCTTAAAATTTGAGCTTACACTTTCCAGGGGAATCCTTTCGTAAGCATCATTAGCGCCACCAAGAATAATGACATGGGTCGGAGCATACTCAAGTACATCCCGCTGGAAACGCGCACGCATGCCGCTTGTGAAATCCCCGCAAATCCCTTGGTTTATCACATGGCATTTCAGTTCTTGAGCTAGATGTTCCACCCAAGACTCCTGATTACTAAAGGGATACCCTTCGGTAATCGAATCTCCAATTGCAACTATTTTCATTTATTTTTCATACCACCTTATTTTTGTTGTCTTCTAAGGCCAGTGAGCAGTTGGTACTGTATTTATTATAACTTACCTGTATTCTTTAGGAAACTAATTACAAATCTTCTCAAGATAAACCCATTTATTTGTTCAAAGGAAATGCCAATCCTAATTAAATAATACATGTACAAGACAAGGCTAGAAGCAATATTACGCTTCTAGCCTTGTCTTGTAACTTATAGTCGAATTATATTAGGCTTATCATTCCTAATAACCTCAAATCAGCCATTAATCGAGGATTTCTAGATCATCTGGACTTTTATCCTTGGTTGGAATTATAGCGTCTCTTTCTTTTCCCGTTGTCTGGGGGCTGGGAGAATCTTTATGGGCATGAGTCGAAGTCGTTACTGCGACCTGTTTAGATTTTTTATTCTGCTTATGTATCAAAGTTGTTCCTCCTTTTCTGCTCTTAGGATATAAATGATTATGGCAAACTCAGTTTCTAACTATAGAACTCGTTTGGCCTTAATATCATAAGTATGTTTATAAAGCTGCTTAATTATGTAATTTGAAAGACAGGTAAGTGAAACACAGTGACAGGTACACTGTTTCACCATTTTCTATCATAGCTGATAGGTTCAAGAAACACACTTTGATCACTCTGGAAAATTCATTTTCCCTCCTATTGCCTATCTAAAATTCAGGATAATATAAACCACTTCCCTTAGAATCGAATGGCAGTATTTCCTTCTCATAACATTTAAAGAGCTCTAACCCCGGAATATTCAGCCCGAGGTCTACTTCACCTACTAAAGTAAATCCGCACTTTTCATATAGTTTAATAGCAGGGAAATTGTTTACCGATACATCAAGCCGAATAGCTTTTATTCTTTTCTTGTATGTCAAATCTTCCGCAAACTTCATAAGCTTCATTGCAATCCCACACCCGAAATAGTTCGGATGTACAGCAAGGGTATGTACAACTATTATCTCATTATTCTCAGCATTTACAGTCCACTGCAGCTTTTTGTAGGCCTCGTATTGGCAGTGATTAAGTATAATTGAACCGATAACACGGTCATTATCCTTCATGACATAGAGCGTATTAGTGCTAATTCCTTCAATAGCCGTTTCCTCATTAGGGTAAACATGCTTTTTCCACGAGGGATAATTTACACCTTTTTCAAGGGTAGTATTCAGTTCATTATAAAGACTAATTATTTTTGACAAATCGGCATTCTTTCCTTCTGTTATTACCTTTATGACGGATTCATCGCTTGGCTTTTTCTTCTAAACGTTCATATAAATGCCTGTGATTGTAAAGTCCTGTTAGTCCGTCCACTGTAGCCTGGCTTTTTAAGATGCTATTCTGCTCAAAAAGTTCCTCTTCTGTTTGTTTGAAGCAAAAAAACACCGCATTTTCACGGTGTTTTTGAACTAAGTTCAAGTAATTTCCCTACCTCTGGTATTTCCATACCAGCGAGGGGTTAAAGATAACTTCCTCTCCAGCTTATTTTACTATTTGTCCATCTCCATAAACCATGTACTTAATCGTAGTCAATTCCCTTAGACCCATTGGCCCTCGGGCATGTAACTTCTGAGTACTAATTCCGATTTCTGCTCCAAAGCCGAAACGCCCTCCGTCTGTAAAACGAGTAGAGGCATTCACATAAACAGCAGCTGCATCAATTTCTCGCAAGAACCTTTGCGCCCTTGAATAATTTTCCGTGAGGATAGTTTCAGAATGCTTGGTACTGTATTGATATATATGATCTAGTGCACCATCAAGGTCAGGCACAACTTTAACACTTAAAATAAGGTCAAGATGTTCTGAGACCCAATCTTCCGGGTCGGCAGGAACGGCATACGGCAAGATTTCGCAGGTTTTTGGGCATCCCTTTAGTTCAACATAGTGTTTCTTTAGCTCTTCTCCGATCAATGGAAGAAAGTCTTCGGCAATCTCTTCATCGACGAGCATAGTTTCCAAGGCATTACAGACCCCAGGATTTTGTGTCTTGGCATTAATGATGATCGGAATGGCCTTTGCGTAATCCGCATCTCGATCAATAAACCCATGGCACATACCTGTTCCTGTTTCAATCACCGGCACGGTGGCATTCTGCACCACAGTTTGAATCAGACCAGCTCCCCCTCTGGGAATAATGACATCCACATAATCATTCATACGCATGAGTTGCTGAACCCATTCCCGATTTGTTTCTGTAATAAGTTGAATACTTCCGGATGGCAAGCCACTCTTTTCAGCAGCTTCTGCGATGACTCTAGCTAAGACTTTATTACTCTCTAAGGCCTCAGATCCCCCTCTCAGGATCACAACATTACCTGATTTTACACACAAGGCAGCCGCATCAACTGTCACATTGGGTCTTGCTTCATAGATCATCGCCACAACCCCTAGAGGGACACGAGTCTGCTGAATACAAAGTCCATTTGGACGGGTCCATACTTCCCCTTCTCCTACGGGATCTCTTAACGCAACCACGTCTTTAAGGGATTGACTAATTTGCGCAATGCTCACCGAGGTCAGCCTTAAACGATTGACAAGACTTTTCTTAAGGCCTTTCTCTTCTGCTGCTTGAACATCTAGGTTGTTAGCTTTGAGTATTTCTTGTTCATGATTTATGAGGGCTTCTGACATCGCAAGCAAAGCGTTATTTTTAGCTTCCGTACTAGCAAAAGCCAATAGGCGAGCCGCATGCTTGGCTCTGCGCCCAATCTCAAGTAATTCTGGGTGAAACACCACAATTCCCTCCCATCGTTCGTTTATTATAATGTAACTGCTTTCTCGTTCTTTAGCAAAACTCTCAATGAATTAGATCATCTTCCTCAACACCTTAACATTTTGCGCTTTTCATAGATAAAGGAAAAATGGTATCGCCAAGTCTTCTTAAATCTGTCACAGCAGACTACCAGCAAAATATTTTAGTTCATTATACCAGAAATTAAAATCTATGTAATCAAAAAGACCTCAATAAGCTTCAAAGCCATTGAGGTCAAAATGTGTTAATCCAATAGTTATCACTTCTAAGCAAGGAGACTAGGCTGCCAGGGCTCTCGCCATTCATGGCGAAGGAGTTAAAACTCTAGCTCCACCTGAAGTAAGCATTCCCCTATCCACCTGCCATAAGGTGGATGACCTTCACTTCGTCTCCATCTTGGATAATCGTCGAAGCATAATCTTCAGGGGAAATAATCTTGGAATTGACATAGACAATTATCCGTGGATAGGTAAACGTCTTAAGCTTTAAAAGTTCTTGCACCGTAAGCTTTTCTTGCCATTCGCAATCCCTGTTATTTAACTTAATCAAGTTATCACCTACACTTGTTTATTAACGACTTCTAGGAGTTCCGGTAAATCCATTCCTAAATCCCGCAGTCTTTCGACCGTCGGTACTCCATCCATGGTCCAACCCCGACGTTTGTAGACTGCATCCGTGAGCTTTTCATATTGGCTTTCACGATACGCTCTCATGACCTTGATCTTTTCTGCCGTCGATATGCCTGTTGTATCGTAGTTCAGAAGCTCCCTGAGTTGCTTATCATAGCGCCCTTGCCTGGACTCATATTCCTCCACAGTCACAGGCCCCATAGCTCTGTATGGAAGTTTGTCATGAACCCGTTTGCCGTAACCCATCCGAATGTTGAAGATTCTCTGGAAATTGTAGACCCTCTCAGATTGACGGATGAGTTCATATTTGTCAATAGCATTACCGGTAACTGCGTTATATATGTCGACATAATTTTGAACATGCTCTGGTATCTTTGCGGGTTCGTCAGTTAACTTGTTATCTGCGGGTGCAATATCATTCCAGGGCAGTTTGCAGAGACCGTTCAAACCGAACCAAGTTCTAAACATGGGGTAATAGTGGAGGGCTTCTGCTTTATCTTCGAAGGTTGGAATCTGGTTATTTACCATATCCATGAAGATCAACCAGGCTTCATCGTGTTGTGGCCCTTTGTTAGTCAGCCCATATCCGCCTTGTTGCGCTAAGGATTCCTTGGGCAAGTACTCGGAAAATTCAAGCCCCTTTTGTTCCATACCTATGTCAAAGAGGAACTGGGGATCCGCTCCATATTCCTTGGCAAAGAAGGCCTTCATTTTACGGATTCCCATGCCAGCAATCTTGCCAAAGCCCACTCCCTTAGACATCTGGTGAATAAGTTCAAAGGATGCCTCTGTATTGCCAAAGGTAAGTTCTAAACCCCCAGTTCGCTCTTTATTGAGAATACCGTTTTCGTAGCATTCCATAACAAAGGCCGTCAGAGTAGCATAGGAGATCGTATCAATGCCATAGGTGTCACAGTAAAAGTTCAACTCCAATATGGCATCCGGATCGAAGATACCACAGTTTGAACCCAGACCAGCAGCGTTTTCATATTCAGGACCGTCGATGGTTACCTTTTGACCTTTATAAGGGCCTGTTTTCAGTTCAAACTGATCAGCAGCTTTAGCACAAGCCATACTGCAACCATGCCAGCAGCCATCCGGGGAATTCTGGGTTACTTTGGAGATGAAAACATCAGAGGATATTTTGAAGGTATCCTTGTGAGCACCAAATTTATAATTGTGAGTCGGCAAAAGATCATACTGATCCATGACTTCAATAATATTCGCTGTGCCAATTTTACGCATGCGGTTTTGAGAGTTATCCAGATCGTGTATCTCTTTATGCAGCTTAATACCCGTTTTATTTAAGGTCAGCTGGTCAACGGGATGGTTTAGGTTGCCCTTCACCCCTGGGCATTTTATAACCACCGCCTTGATATGTTTGTCTCTAAAAACTGTCCCGATGCCGCCTCTGCCGGCTTGCTTTAAACGGATACCTTTACGGCGCACATCATAGAAAGTAAAGTTTAAAAGCCCAATATTCGTATGCTCGGCAGCGGTCCCGGTAGAGATCACGGCGATATTCCGTTTGTCTTCTTCGTTCTCGGCATACTTTTCAGTCAGTTGTTCGCCAAGAATATGGGTGTCCAAGTTCCCACCTGGTGCTGCTTCTTCAAGGGTAATAGTTCCCTTTTTGCCGTCAATGAAAATGATGACATCCTTATCAGCTTTGCCCTGAAGTTCGAGGGCATCGAAACCGACAAATTTGAGGAAGGGACCAAAATATCCACCCGCATTGCTATCAATCGGCATATTGGTCAGTGGGGATAGTGTCACAACCAGTGATTTTCCGGAACCAGGATATTGAGTAATTCCGCCAATCGGTCCACTTGAAATAATGATTTCGTTTTCCGGGTCATTCCATTTCGTGGATTCAGTCACTGCCTGCCACAAGTAATAGAGCCCAAAGCCCTTACCGCCAATGAACTTGTCTTTCATCAAAGGGGTAACGGGCTTTTCTTTGATTTCATGGTTACCGACATTGATATAAAGAGTGCGGTTGGTATACCCTTTGTCGATAGCACCTAAATCATAGTTATATGTTTTAAGTAATTTATGGCCCGATTGATTGTTTTCTAGATCCATATTATTTCCCCCTAAGCTTCTTCCGAACTATATATCGCATGGGTTGGGCAGATTTTTGCACACTGGCCACAAGCTACACATTTAAAAGGTTCCAACAGATCCCCGTGCATTTTCATGGCAAGCTCCGGGCAGAAACCGACGCACATAAAGCAACCGACGCAGATTTTTTTATTGATTCGCACCACGCCATATTTATCTCGAGAAATTGCCGCTACGGAACAAATATCGATACATTCACCACATTGGTTACACACCGTGATCTTCTTATCCTCGACTTGAATACAGGATTTTTCTCGATTCGTTTCTTTAAAGTAGGTTTTAGAACAGACTTCCTCGCATTCTCCACAGCTGATGCATAAGGATTCATTCTTAGCTAAGAGTTTCAAGTTTTCCACCTCCGTATGACTAGCGAACTCACTTCGCTCGGTGATTCAATTTAATGATTAGACTACTGCAGATTCTAGTACCAAGTTTCCCCCACGGAAGCGGTCCAAACCAAATCGTTCAATCGGCATAAAACACTCTTGCCCGAGAATCTTCTGGACCAAAAGAACTGCCGTCTGGGGTGCAACCATGAAACCATGACCGCTGAACCCGGCCGCTACCCACATCCCTTTTGCCTCTGGAACCTCATCCAAAATCGGATTAGCATCCGGGCTCATATCATAAAGACCAGACCACTGTCGGACGACACGTAGGTTCTTTAATAGAGGCAAAACAGTCGTTGCTTGACGAGCAACATCCTCTAAAAACTCCCAGCTGGAATTAATGTTAAAATCTTTAGGTTCATTGGGATCCCCTACACCCATGATAAAACTGCCGTGTGGGGTCTGCTGACAGTATAAACGATGATGGAGAGAGATAACCATCGGTCCCTGGCAAGGTTCAACCGGTTCAGTCACTAAAGCCTGGTGCCGTTGGGGATAGAGGGGCAGTTCAAAACCGACCATATTGCAGATAGTACCTGCCGCATAACCGCTGGCATTTATCACGAGGGAGGTAGCGATATCCCCTTTAGAAGTCTGAACTGAGGTAACTACACCATTTTCCCTTTTTATGCCAGTTACGGAAGTGTAGGTCTCAAATTTAACGCCCAGCCGACTGGCTGCTTTATAGTAGGCATCCACCACATGAAATGGATTGGCATGTCCGTCGGAATGACAGAAGGTCGCACCGATTAGTCCATTAAGGTTTAGATGGGGCACAATCTCCTGAGCTTCTTGAGGAGTAATCATTTTCGTGGGAATTCCTAGACTATGCTGTACGGCAACATTCTTTTTATACTGGTTCCACTCGGCTTGCGTATGGGAAACCATCAGGTAGCCGCCTTGCTTAAATTCAATATCCCTATTATATTCAAGTTCTTCGTTCATACCCTCAAAACGTTTCACACTGTCCCGGGCAAGAATAGCGTTGGTTTCGGTTCCCCACTGTTGGCGAACTCCTGCACCACACCGACCTGTTGCTCCAGAAGAAAGATACTGCTTTTCAATGACCACGATATCCTTTACCCCACGGACGGCCAGTTCATAGGCCACTGCGCAGCCTATAATCCCGCCCCCGATAATCACAACGTTAGCTACTTTTTGCAATTCACTCACCCCCCGCAAAGGTTCCCAGTTTCACTGGCTTCACTGGTGCACGGAAGGTAGGCATCAAAACATCTCCTACAGGAATTCCGTAAACCTTGGCTAGTTCCTGGGCAATCAACATCCGGCAGGTACGTCCCTGGCAAGGACCCATTCCTGCACGGATAACACGTTTAATCTCATCAATGGTACGGTAACCTTGGCTGATCAGTGATTTAACTTCGTCTAGGGTAATATCCTCACATCGGCAGACGATGGTTTCTTTAGCTTGCATGTCTAACCCCTCCCAAACGAATACCTCGTACATCCATAACCAGATCTTTGGGTACGACCAACCAAATAGTATAGGTCTTATTTTTCTGACCACCCGACTGAACTTTATTAACTTCAAAGCTGCCGAGTTCTTCACCGGCCCTATTTAAACCAACCACTTTTTCACCAACTTGAGGAACTGGAGCATATTCATAAGGAATCCTAACAATGGCTTCTTTATCGTCATAGGAAGCGTCCACGATGAAGATGGCCAGTCCTGGGCAACGGCTAAGGCAAACACCACAGCCGTTACAGTTATCAAAGTCTAGTTTCGGCAGGTTATTTATATCCTCCATCGGTTGAATTGCCCCTTGCTTGCAGGCTTCCGTGCAGGGATTGCACGGAATCTCCTGGAAGCATTCGATGATGGCTACGGGACCTTTTTTAAGTCGTTCTTCGGAAGGAAAAACAGTTTTTATGTCCTCAGCTGTTGGAACTCCAGTCTTGTTTAGCATGCCGCTCCCCCCTTGTCCATTAGTTTCAGTATCCCCTTCACTGTCTTTTGTCCTGCAGGCCCGGCGCGAAGTTCACTTAACTCTGCCAAGGCATCCGCTTGAAGCTTCGGTGCAACATCCTTGCCATACCCCAGACTGTAGGCAGCGCAAATACCAGCTAAACGACCTTCTACCATAGCTGAACTAGCTTCTTCAACTCCACTCACGTCCCCGGCGACATAAAGTCCCAGACGGGTCGTTTCCAGATACTTATTTCTAAGCGGCACATGTCCAGAAAGCTCTGGAACATACTTCATCAGGCAGTCCGCTTGGAAACATAGCTCGGTGAGCGGGCTTAAACCTACGGCTAGACAGATGACATCCACTTTAAGATCTTGTTCAGTCCCAGGAATCGGCTGCCACTTCTCGTCGAGCTTACAGATAATGGCCCCTTCAACGCTATCCTGACCGTAAGCTTCGGTAATAGTATGAGAGGTTAAAATAGGGACTCCAGCCCGTCGAATCTTGGCAGCATGCACCAGATAACCGCCAATAGTTGGCGAAGCTTCAATAATCCCAGCGACTTCTACCCCTGCCTGCATTAATTGGTAAGAGACTATTAGTCCAATATTACCGGCACCAATCATGAGCACCCGTTGTCCAGGGACAATACCATGCACATTCATCAAAGTTTGTACTGCACCGGCACCATAAATACCGGGCAAATCATTATTAGGAAAAGCAATCATTTTTTCGGAAGCGCCTGTGGCTACTATAATTTTCTCCGGATTGATTTTAAGGTGTTTACCTTGTCCTTCAGCGGTGACCACACAGTCTTCATAAATTCCCAGAGCGGTTGTCTCGGTCCACACTTCAACCTTTGGGTTATTTGTACATTGCTCAATTAGTAAATTGCCAATCTGGTAACCCCGGTCACCAGCATACTGTTTTTTTGAACCGAAGAATTTATGGGTCTGCTTGACCAATTGACCGCCGGGTTTATCGTCCCGTTCTAAAACCAGCACGCTGGCACCTAAATCAGCAGCCGCAGAGGCAGCACTCAGACCGGCTGGTCCGCCACCTATGATGAGGATCTCTATCTCTTTCACCTTAGGCACCCCTTTCCTTGCTGAGTTTCTACCCTCATGCCGGACTTCAGTTTTTCCACACAGATTCTGACATTAGGTTCGCCGTCAACAACCATTAGGCAGGAAGAACAATTTCCGATAGCACAAA
This sequence comes from Desulfosporosinus burensis, assembly GCF_054657535.1. Lineage (NCBI taxonomy): Bacteria > Bacillati > Bacillota > Clostridia > Eubacteriales > Desulfitobacteriaceae > Desulfosporosinus > Desulfosporosinus burensis. Next base: position 13,283 of record NZ_BAAHYN010000026.1, on the reverse strand, counting down.
ACAGACCTCGCGGACGGTGCATGGTTTGGCTGTGGCCCAAAACTCTAACCCCTACAGCATGCAAAGCCGCTGCAATGGTCTCACCTTCAAAGCCCTTAAGTTCCTGCCCGTCGAAGGAGAAGGTAATCTCTTCTCCACGTTGAAAGTCTAAAATTGGATGCTCGGTGATTCGCATTAAATTCACTCTCCCAGTTATGTAAGTATCTTTATCCAGCATAGTAGGGTAATCCATTAAGACCCTATCCATAACTAGAATTGCAATTTCCATTCCAAATTTTAAGTAAAGATTGCTTTAAGTACAAAGAAATCAATTGTCCTTGCCTAAAGAGAAGATCGACTGTTTGTTTGTTGAATAAGTGGGAAAATCTAGGACGCGGGCACAAGATTTCTTAATGAAATTGGGTTTTGCAAAGTCATTAAACCTGCGAACTAGAAGTTGTCTCTTAAAAGTAACGAAAAAAACTCCCCACAGGGAGTTTTATTTTTTCATAATAGGCACTGTATCCGTCATCTGGCAACGATTAATGTGTACAAATAACCGACACCTGTCTAAGTAGTCGACGCTTTAATAGTGGCCAAATGATGAATGAGGTGTTTATTTTATATTGAATTTCTTCATTTTATAGTATAATGTGCTGCGCGGAACCCCTAATTTTCTGGCTGCTTTTGATTTATCCCCACTACAGTCTTCCAGGGTTTGAAGAATAATTTCCCGTTCTGCACGGTCTGTGATGTCTGTGAGAGTAGAATCTGGGTCAGAGATCGCTTGAATATATTTTTGAAAGCCTATTGTTTCTGGTAGGTGATCCTCCATAATCAAATCCTCCTCAGCTAGGATGACCATGCGTTCCACCACATTTCTCAGTTCCCGAACATTTCCCGGCCAGAGGTAATTGAGCAGGGACGGCATCACTTCTGGAGAAATCTGAACAAGATCACGACCTTGTTGCAAACAGAATTCGCGGATAAAAAGATAAACCAGATCCAGAATATCCTCTTTACGCTGGCGTAAGGGAGGAATTTCTATGCCTACGACATTTATCCGGTAATAGAGGTCTTTCCGGAAAGTACCTTCGCGAATCATTTGTTCTAAGTCTCGATGAGTGGCAGCTATGACACGCACATCCACTTCCACTAGGTCATTGCCTCCGACCCTATAAAAACACTTATTTTGGAGGACCCGGAGAAGCTTTACCTGCATCTCAAGCGGCATTTCCCCGATTTCATCGAGAAAAACCGTTCCCCTGTGGGCGGCTTCAAATTTACCCTGTCGCCCTTGACGATCGGCCCCAGTAAAGGCGCCAGGCTGATAACCAAATAACTCGCTTTCAAAAAGAGATACAGGAATAGCCCCACAGTTAATAACGACAAAGGGATTGTTATGTCGAGAACTTTCCTCATGAATAGCCTCCGCAAACAGTTCTTTTCCGGTACCACTCTCACCACGAATCATCACAGCTGCATTTGTATTAGCCACCCGTCGAGCTAAACTGACTGTTTTCAGAAGTCCTTTGCTATGTCCGACAATCTTTCCAAAGGCGCTATCTGGGCGGTGTATCTTGGTGATCTCCTTCTTGAGCTGTCGTACTTCTGAACTCGCTTTGGACAGTTCATTGTGCAAAAGAACGATTTCCGTAATGTCTTTTTCTGCGCAGACGCTACCTATGACCTCATCCCCGCTGGTAATGGACGAGGCATTGATCAAAACATGAGTTCCGGGAAGTGGTTGATGATAATTTTCACGAATTATTTTCTTTTTCGGCAAATCTGTATTAATAACATGGGTAACGACTAGACTGGAAAAGAAATTCTGGATATCTTTCCCTACAATAGTTTTCCCAGCAATCCCATAAAGATCTTCCGCTTTTTTATTCCAACCGATCACCGTATTGGTTTGATCGATGACCGTGACTGCATCATTGACAGTATCCATAAGAATCGACATAGAACTGCCCAACCGTCTGATTTCCTCCCACATTAATGTAGGCAACATAGACGGATCAATAATCCCCTGGGGAACTTTCCCCTGATCCAGAAGGACCGCTATTTCTCCCGGATGGAATTTGATAGCGTCCATCAACTCCTGAAAGGTTCCTGAAAGTGGGAACGAAAAACCCACCAGCGTCCGTTCGAGACCCTGACCCGCCTTCAAGGGAAATATCACCTGCCAGGCTTCAGCATTATCCGATTGAAGTAACGCAACCGGTTTAGGTTTCATTTTAACATATATTTCCTGCCACTTCGCAGCAGATTCAATCGTTGTCACTGGTTTAATCATTACATCTTCCAGTTTCCAAACATCACTGAAAGCTCTAAACAACACTTTACCCCCATCCTAGCAGTTCTATCATTTACCTAACATTATCTAACATTTTACAAATCTTCAGCCAATCATGAGACTCCTGCTATTCGTGGGAGTCTACCCCGTACTCTACATTGAAATCTAGAATATTCCTTTGATATTGGGGCTTATGTTTTTCATTCTTTAGTTTAAAAAAAGTGCAATTGAATCTTTACTTTCAATTGCACTTAATTATAACATTTTTACGAGTTTTATACTGCCCTAGTTTTAAAAAAACGAATTACAACAACTAGATTCGCATATCGATGAAAATATCTTTTCTCCATCAAACATGGGGTTCATAATCGACCAGATTTTTTAGGATCGGCATCTGCCCACATACTTGGCAATTTGTCCGAGTTGTGATCTCTATTTTTCTAAAGTCCATATCCAAAGCATCAAATACTAACAATTTTCCAGTTAAGAGTTCTCCGATCCCCAGTAGATATTTGATAGCCTCTGTTGCCTGAATACTACCGATGATCCCTGGAATAACACCTAGTACGCCTTTCTCTTCACTAGTAGGTAATGCTTTAGCTGGGGGGGGATTTAAGAATACACATCGGTAGCAAGGGCCACGGCCCGGAACATAGGTCATCGTCTGTCCGCTAAATTGCATGATTCCCCCATGAGAAAAAGGCTTTTGTAAAAGTACACAGGCATCGTTGATTAGAAATTTTGCTGAGAAATTATCCGTGGCATCGATCACGAAATCATAGTCTCTATCCCTAATAATATCCGCTATATTAGCTGAACTAACCCATTCTTGATATGTGACAACATCCACGTCCAAGTTCAACTCTTCGATGGTTTCTTTTCCCGATCTGACTTTAGGTCTTCCAATATCTTTATTAGAGTGGATGATTTGACGCTGTAGATTGGATAACTCAACAACATCTGGATCGACTAACCCGATTGTTCCTATCCCCGCAGCCGCAAGATACAAAGCAACCGGTGAACCGAGCCCCCCCGTACCAATTATAAGTACCTTTGAGTTTAACAATTCTAATTGCCCTTGAGCGCCTACTTCTTTTAAGATAATGTGTCTCGCGTATCTTTCTCGTTGCTCTTTTGTCAATTCCATGTCTCTGCTACTCCCCCTCACCCAGGATGACCTCTTATTAACCTAATATCTGATCGTTCTTTCTATATGCCATACCAGTAAACCTAGCAATAGCTTCCATATTTTCATCAAATATATCCACATTATAATTAGCGATTTTCTTATTTGCTGAGATTTCTTTTGCTTCAGCAGTTAGCATTCTTCCTTTGGGCGGTTGGAAATACGATATATTCGCATTAATCCCTAAAGATACTTGTCCATACGAATTAGAGGCAGCAGCAAATGCAAAATCCGCTAACGTGAATATTACTCCGCCTTGGACAATATTTGCAGCATTTAAATGCCTTTCTGTAATCTCGATGTTAGCTTTTGCGTAACCTGGCTTCACATCAACTAGTTTTATACCTATAAAAGCCGCAAATCTATCTTTTTCAAAATAGCTCATAATGTCATTACTCATAAGTCCTGGTTTCAAAATACTGAATATTACTACACAAACCTATACAATTCAGCATTTTCACTTTGTCGACTAAACAAAGCGGTAGCATCACAGGATTCAGCTACTTAGGTCAATACTCTCGTATTAAACATCCATATCGCCTTAATTAAGCGCATCAATTAAGTACAACAGATGTGCGACGGTTAGTCAGCCCCTAAAACAACTCCGCACAAGCCTTTCAACTAAGTGTACAAGTGCAGTGGTTTATTTTAAAGTTAACGTTAAGCGATCCCTAGCAGTTCTTTCCTACGAACTAACCATAAACCAGGAGTATTCACTTCCTTTCGTTTCTTAAATAATTTAGTGATTTGACGAGTAATCTCGCTCCATTGTATGCACAACAGAATTGTATAGTAATATTGATATTTATATAGTTATTCGGCAACTGTTGTTACCTCCCATAACACTTACTATTGCAGTACCCTATACTCCGTACTGTCCATATTAACAAGAAATCGCATAATTGTGCCTATACAAACTTGCCCATCCATATATCTTAGAAAAATATCATACTAAAATAGGTTATGGCATTGGCGCCGTTGTTGTATTTGATATTGCAGAGAGGTGCTTGCTGAATAACCATAATCCCAAAGCTCTCAGTCGCGGGAAACATGCGGTTCGGAAATCTACATGGTTTTTCTGGATAAGTACATTTTTCGCATAGGTTACATCCTTCAGTTCTACATTTTTCGCTCAACTCCTTCCAGGAGATCGTAAATAATCCAATATAAAACAAAAGGCCAGACTGTCCAATTAAAGACGACCTGTCTCAATTACGGTCACCCCCATCCCACTATTCCCCCCTGATTATACGTAATTAGCGGATAAATTTTATTAGTATAATAAAGGATTTTGGAGTTTTTTGTGGAAAAATAAGGCAATGATTAGTAATACTGGAGGGATATAAAGATGCCAATTTCACGAAAAGCTTTTTATTATGGAGCGGTTCTATTTGAAATTGCCGAGGATGAACATTTCACCTCTATAAACAAGATACCTAATGTTACGTCGTCTAGTGCTTATCAATTGAATAATAACAAGGGCATCTACATTAAGCACACTGAAACAAATCAAGAAGGAAATCAAGGAGGAACTTATTGGAAATTTACCTTTTCCCCTGAGCATCAAGACGTTATACGGAAAATGTTCGCTATATACGGTGAAAAAACATTTATAATCTTTGTATGTGAAGACCAAGGATTTTGCATAGTAGATTTTGGAGTTTTTGCTACATGCCTAGACTTTAATCATCGAGAAAGCGAATGGATAGAAATCTTTCGACCGGATGGAGGAAGCTTTAAAATTAGAGGAGCACAGGGTGACCACCCTCGTTCAATTCCCCTTAAGGCGTTTCCACGTAAATTATTTGAATAGTGATTAAGTAATGCCACAGTTAATTTTTTCATATCCTCATTACCAGACTCAAAGAGCAAATAAAAGTATTTTATTCCTAGCTGACAAAAATTCTATGTACTGTATTAGAAGTAGAATATTTAATTAGAAGACACCTTCTTAGAGAATAAACGGGAGGATTTGGAATTTATGAGCGAAGAGAGCAAGGATAAAATACTTTTAGGGAAGATGTTGGACAAAGTTCTAGAAATATCCAAAGTCTCTTATGAACAAGAAAATGACAGAAGTAAGCAACTATTAACTAAGTCTGATTATTTGATTAAGTATATATCGTCTATAACAATATTTGTTAACATTTTTCTTCCACTAGCATTTGCTAATAAAATAATTAGCTTGAAAATACTCATACTTATGTATGTTTTAATTTCTATTCCTCTCATTTTCAGCTTATTTTATTCAGTTAGAGTGCAAATTTTAAAGCCAGGTAAATTCTTTCCTACCGGAAAGAGAGTTCTTGAAGAAATCAAGCAATGGATTGATATTCATTACAATTGCGACGGCTACATTCAGCTCTAGGCTATAAATTGCCGCTTTTCTATGAGATTTCTAGAATACAACCATTTAAAGTGTCCGCATAACTCAATATGGCATAAGTGTTGCTATATTTGCAAGAAAGGCCTACGCCTGTAAAATCGGCGCAACATTCTTTCCCATTTCGAAATCGCTCAACAAACCACTAACAAGCTTTTAGTGCATCTAGAGATGTTTTGACAATTCTCTAGATGCACTAAAGTGTTTCAAGCTAATTTCTTACTAAATTCCTTATTGAGTAATACAGTTATATTTTTAAATCACTTAGAATTGATAACCCTCTACGATCTCCACATTTCTATGTTTGGAAAGATAAGCCACTTTCCAAGTATGTTGAAAAACCAAATTTTTATTCCTCCACCACTTAAGTACACATTTTTTGAATTAGAATTCACCGCTGTTGCCCAACTGTTCTGCAATGAAACAGTTGCTTGGAAGAAATGATTATTGAGGGTTGAAAAGCGGAGGTATTGGAAATCGCCCTCCTTGTTTGCCCTTTCTTGGATTGATTCAGGGGATAAAATCACTATATTAGCAACTTCTAATTGGGGTACAACTTCAGGGGCAATATTCTCTGACGAAAGAATAATATTCTCATTTGGGTTCATGTTATAGATGTCCGGTAACTTCTTTTCTGTGATAGCAATATCCAAAGTGCGATTTACCATTATTCTTTGGGATTTTGTTGACATATTAGGTAAGGTAGTCAAAATACCTATTAGAAATATTCAGTAGCGTTGCATAAAGCTTTTACGCAAAAGTCAAATTCTATGTTACAAAGAAAACCAACGGAAAATGGCGTAAACTGCAGATATCCCTGATTATTCCTGTCAAAACCATAAAAAAAGCCTTATAATTAGAGTTAGGGTAGTTCTTGCCCAAATCTCTAATCATAAGGAGATAAAAAATGCAAGGCAAGAATACTACAAAATCCACATTTATGCAACTGTTTCAACCGGTTTTTTCTAAAAATATTTGGACTAAAATTCATCAAGAAGTTCCAGACCTTGATAAGCGAGTCCAAAAACTTAAAACAAACCAACTCGCGTTACTTATCAGTAATGCTCAACTCCAAGAATTTAAAGCTTTACGAAAAATCAGTGCCAGTGTTCAAAGTAATGACTTCAGTCGTACCATTGGCTTAGAAAGCATTAGTCATAGTCAAATTTCACGAAGACTTAGAACTCTTCCTGTTAGAGTCTCGGAAATGCTTTTTAAAAACCTATTAAACGAAGTAGCTCTAAATTTGGGGACGCAAAAAGCAAAGTAACATCGTTAATTACTTTTAATAAACTTCCAGTTGTATAGCCAAAAAAGAACAGACCTCTTCCTTGAGAACAATTACGTATTAGACCCGTAGGATATAAATCCTTACAAGTAAATAGATAAGAAAAACCGAGGCTGCGGCCTCGGTCCTTTTTATTGTTCTTGGATATCCGAAATTTTGTATTCATAACCGTGGAGTCCCCTATAATACTCTGGGTACATATCCCCTCCACATTTCTCACAGTTAAACTGCGGAGGAACGGTTGGATCACCATCATCCATAGCATCAAAATTCCTTACGACTTCTAACGGTATTTTCTCTTGCTCATTACACTGCAAACAAATGTAATTGACAGAACTGTTCTCGATCGGCATTCTTCTCTGGTTTTGTGAATTCTTCTTTTTGTTGGGTTTTCGTTGTTTTGATACCGGTGATATTGTAAATCATCCTTTCCAGGCAAGCTCTTGCTACCTCATCACTTGCATACTTTATTGCCAATTGTCCATCTTTTAGGCAGACTTCTCCCTTGTACTCATAATAACACTGACAATGCGGACATACCATTGGATCTTTTCCTGTCTGCTCTTTTATCCGTTGCTCCCATTTTCTTCGTTTTACTATCTTTTTAACCTTTACGATCCATCGTCTTACTTCTTTTTGCCAGACTGAGATTAGTTTTTTACAACGTGCTTTGATTCTTCGGGAATACACACCATAATAACGGATTGTTTTAAATTGCTCATCCGGAATGTGTACGATTAATCGTTTTATAAACTCTTCAACTGTTAGTGTCTCCCGTTTCTCTTGTCCATCTTTTTTGTCATGATATCGATAGGTTACATATTGGCCGTCATATGCCTCGATCCGATGTAACGCTATTGCGGGTCGACGAATATAACGACCGATATATCCTAATTGAACTTTCACATTTCCCTTTTGCTTCGGAGCATAAACATAAAAGCCTTCTCCATTGGCTGAATAGGCTTTCTGTAAAAGATGTTGGATCTTCTTCTTTTCTGCAACGTTTAAATTGCTGCGAATTAGCTTCAAAACTACGGTCTGCCATTGTTTACGCAACATTGGAAAAGGTATATAGTCGTATACCTTCCACTCCCCATTTTTCTTCATTCCGCCCATGCTTACTAGCATATGAACATGAGGATTAAAGTTCATCTGAGCCCCAAACGTATGTAGCCCCGCTATGATTCCTGGCGTTATTTTAAATTTCTTCTTAAACCACTCTTGAATTATCCCGACCGCCTCATCCATAAGAGGTTTAAGTAACTGTCGATGCCTCTGAAATATTTCTCTTAATCCTTCATCTATCGTAAACACGACATGTCGATGATTTACCTGAAGAACGTCTTCTGCCATCATTCGGCTCCATTCCTCAGTTTCACCACTTGAACACGTTGTGCAAAATCTTCCTTTACAACGGTACGGAACGATCCGTAGATCATGGCAGCCTTCGCAAACTAATAGCTTAAACCCATTTTTGGGATTGCCACAATTCCGGAATTTCTCGACTTCTTTAATAACAATTGCTCTTATACGATCTCCGTACTTTTCGACAAATCTATCCCAGTGTCTCTCGTCGTCAAAAAAAATCTGCCTCAAAATGTTATTTTCCATGACTTCATCATACCAAATTCGCAAGTAAAGGGGTACCCTCAAAACTTATACTTTCTGATACGTCAAGAAATAGACACAGAGATACTGTGTTTTTTTATTTGCCTTATTGCCTCATAAAAGACAATAAAAAAAGTGCCTCTAAATTGTTACAGCACTTATACCGGAAATATAAAGTGTTGTAAGGTCAAATTCTTATATTCATCACCATCCTTTCAGGGAAATTAAGGATAACCTAAAAACGGGTAAATCATCCCGCTCAATAATAATACACCTTGTGGGTTTTAATGTCAAATAATTTTGTGAGTATTTTTAGAAAATTCATTACTCTAGTAATGAGCAACTGTCGGAGCCATAAAGTATCGATGCTGACCCCCTATAATGAAAGAACCGAAGATTGACCTTCAGTTCGAGAACTTTCTAAATTTATTATAGCAGAAATATCTGCCAATTCCCCACAGTACTCTTGCAATTTTAATAGGTTTCTGTTTAATCAAAGCGAAAGAAAAGATCCCCCTACCAAATTTATCCGTATTAAAGAAGGATTTTCCTATATATCCATTGAACTTCTTATATTGAAAGGGTGCTATTTCCATTAAGTACACTGGTAACACTGGTGTTCGAGTCAAAAATTTGTTTACTTTATGAATGGAGTTTTTTAAATGGTTAGAATAAAAATTTGTTCAGTTCAAGTACTTGAAAATAGAGATCTGAATTTTAAATATTATTATCCTAAAAAAAATTATTTTCAAAATGAAGATGAGAAAATTCTACTTCCTTTCAGTGATGGAATATGTAAAATGTTAAGCAATTATTCAGACATTATTTCTGAAGAATTTATTTTCACTGCGTATTTAGATAATAGAAAAATATCAATGGAAGTCGATTCGCTAATAAACAAAAGACTTAACCAACAAGACAGACAATTTTTAGCAGATTCATCTGCCAAGATATTAAATGTAATAGCGAAATATTATAAATGATTTTGGGTAGCTGAGAGCCATGAACCCGTTCTTTAATACATAACCTACCAAAGCTGTACATTTTATTCGTTAGCTTTCATCAATGCTGCCCCCTATAAATAAAAGAACTGAAAGATTGACCTTCAGTGCGAGAATTCCAAATTTTAATGCCAGTTCGCCCATCCTACTATATATAGTATTTAACAAAAGAGTTTAACACAATATATAGTTGACAGAACTTGTGTTCTCTGTATAATATAAATATGGATACAATAACCATTTGACATGAAAGGAAGATGAGGATATCTGAGTAATTTTTAATAAAAGCTCCTATTCTCTAAGTCACCCTGTTTAGTGATAAACTTTATTTTTCATGATCACACACTTAGATTTAGGAGGAATTATGATTCAATTAAGAACTCCAATTGATAATAGTTTATTCTTCCAAAGCATTTTACCGAAATACGGTAAAAACAGGAGAGAATCTCAGATTGAACTCTCAGATGAGATAAAAAAAGCTTACGACAAAAATTATAAATTTGTTGCTGAGGCTGAGGTAGGTACAGGAAAATCTTATGCTTATTTAGTCCCAACCCTAAATCAAATATCCCGAACTGGTAAACCATTCTTAATATCAACTGGTACAATTGTTTTGCAAGATCAGTTATTCACTAAAGACATACCCGAATTGAGTAAGTGCCTTATTAAGGAAAAACTCATTAGCAAACCATTACAATCAATACTAGGAAAAGGAAAAGAACACTATATTTGCGAAAAAAGAATAGTATCATATTCTGAATATCTTTTAAAAAACAAAGATGAGCAATTATCTGCTGAACTTGATAAAATAATAAACGATTATGAAAGCGGATTGTTTGATGAAAGAGACTTTCCTTCACTTACTAGTAAAGTTTGGAAAAAAATTAATGTTTCATATTGTACTAGATCATGCACTGAAAGATACTGTAAATATAAGTTATTCAAACTCGAAAGAGAATCTTTTAACTATGATTTTCTAATATGTAACCATCAGTTCTTATTAGCTAATTTAAATAACCCCGATTATATTAAGAATTTTTCTGGAGTACTTATAGATGAAGCACACAACTTCGAAACTGCAGCATATTCAATTTTAGGTGACAATAAATCAGCTAAGGATTTTATCCAATGTATAAATAAAGTAAGGCTTAAAGTGAACTATTCCGTTAATTATGTTATAACACTGATAAAGGCCTTTTATCATGAAATAGAAAGGAATACAATCATTCCTCAAAATAAAGAAATTGACTGGAAATATAAAGTAGTTATTAACGATAAAATTTATCGGTTGGCATTGGAGCTTTCTGACAAACTGGAAAATATACAACTTTCAGTTACAAATTTTGCTTTTGACCTCAAAAAGAGAGAAGATAGACTTGGCAATGAATTGGAAAGCTTGTCATCTTTTGTAGAGGCGGTAATAAACAATCAAAGCAAGATATTCTGGGTACAATTTGAAAAACCAATGCTTCCGAGATTATTTTATATTCCATGTAATGTAGATGAGATACTGTATAATAGAGTCTTATCCCATACAAACCTTCCTGTAGTATTTAGTTCCGCAACAATGTCTACTTCTAATGAACTAGAAGGTTTTGATTATTTTATTAGTAGTTTAGGTATTGATAGCGTAATGAAACGTTGTTATTTAGATCCGGTTAGTAAAAAATCTCCCTATGATTTCCACGATCAAGCAGCTATTTATATTGAAGAAGATTTAAAATTTGTCAGTAGGAATAATGCCCTTTTTGAGGATTATTTAAAAGCTAAAGCAGATAGAATATACGACATAATTAAAGCTACTAATGGTAAATCTCTAGTGCTTTTTACATCCTATGAGGTTATGGATTTGACTCACAACTATATAGCAGATAAGATTCTGAAAGACTTAGGAATTTCAAGTTATAAACAGGGCCAAGGATCAAACTATTATAATTTAAAGAAATTTGAAAACAACATAAATTCCTGCCTATTTGCAACAGGTAGCTTTTGGGAAGGTATAGATATTAAAGGTTCTTCCCTATCCTGTGTTATTATCGATAAATTGCCCTTTCCGGTAAAAGATCCAATTATCGACTACAAGATTGAAAAACTTGGTGCGGAAAGATCGGAAATATTAACGTCAGAAATGATTCTACGGCTTAAACAAGGCACTGGCAGATTGATAAGAGATGAAAAAGACAAGGGTGTCGTTGTAATAATGGACAGTCGTGCTTTAGAATCAAAATACTTTGATATTATTACAAATGCTTTGCCAAATTACCGTAAAATTTACACTATCCAAGAAATTCGAATTTTTCTAAATCCACACATCGCCGCATAGTTAAGTCCATATACCCTACTTGCATATTTTTAAAGCCTTGGAAGCAATCAATTCTAAGGCTTTAAAATTGCAATATTACTTAGGATTTGCAGATTACTTATGTTGCTTGTATTCACTTTGAGCTTAAATGGAGTTCTGCATTCTATGTCATTGTCTGCTTGCCATCTCATATCCATTATGATTTGTACAATAAAACCTGCCAGAACATACGCAACATAAAAACTCATCCATTCTCTCCCTGATTCAGGCAGTTACAACAGACTAGACATCATCGGATATTCCTCATCATCCATCGTCCCTCCACTGCTGAAGCGAACTCCACTATTTAGAAAGGATGATCTAAACACTGAACCATTCCCATACCTCTGGCGTATTGAGTCTACGGTTCGATCAACGGCTCTCTGCTTCTCGTAATCCTTCTCAAATAGAGCTAACTGATAAAAGTCATTTTGACATAGCTCAGAGACCCGAACTCCTAGATGTCGGACAGGTTCACCTTTCCAAAGCTCATCAAAGAGCTCACAAGCAATTTCATGTATTGCGTTGGTACAATCGATGGCAGAGAAGATCTTCCTTTGGTGGGAGCAGTTATAAAACTCATTTGTTCTCAATGAAACAGATACCAACCTTGCACAATATCCTGCTTGCCGTAACCTTGCTGCTACTGTCTCGGTCAATGATAACAAGACCAAATGTGCAGTCCTTCTATCCTCAACATCAAAAGCAATGGTTGTAGAGTTGCCGATCCCTTTAATCAATGGTCTGCGATTTTCTCTCACTGGATTGCCTTCAATTCCATTTGCGTAATTCCAGACCAACATGCCGTGGCTCATTAGAAACAGCTTTATGAGCTTCGGGTCATAATTAGCTAGATCACCTATAGTATTAATTGCTCTGCACCGTAATTTCTTCGCAGTTGCTCTCCCGACCATAAACAACTCTTCAATCGGCAGAACCCACATTTTCTCTGCAATCTCATTAGGGAATATTGTATGAACCTTATCAGGCTTCTTTAATTCCGATGCCATCTTCGCCAGGATTTTGTTAGAAGAGATACCGATGTTGACGGTGAATCCAAGTTCTTCTTTTATGCGGTTTTTTATCAGGTACGCAGTTTCTACAGGGTCTTTATAGAGTAGGCCCATGTTGCTAAAGTCCATAAAATACTCATCAATAGAATACTGCTCTATCAAAGGTGAATACTCACGGAGAATAT
>NZ_BAAHYN010000025.1:0-46612 GCF_054657535.1 Desulfosporosinus burensis | reverse complement strand
AAAGACCTTCCGCCAGGTAAGATCAAGGTGATATCTAGTGTTGCACCAATGGACAAGAATGGGTATTTCTGTACAGCCACTGCTCCCCTGTATTTTCATGAAGCGGCGCGGATGGAGAATACGATGGTAATCCTAGAAGTTAACGAGAATCAGCCCTATGTATATGGTGATAACTTCATCCACATATCTCAGATCGAATGTATTGTAGAAAGTAACCAACCGTTATATTCAATACCTTCAGCTGGCGAGGGCTCTGCAGAGGATATCGCCATTGCTGATTTACTATTAGAAATGATTGAGGATGGTTCTACGATACAGCTGGGAATTGGAGGGATGCCTAATATACTAGGTAAGCTCCTGGCAAATAAACATAATTTAGGAGCTCATACGGAAATGCTGGGCGATGCCTATAAATACCTATGGGAATTAGGCGTCTTAAACGGTAAAAAGAAAACACTAAGTCGCGAGAAAATATGTGCATGTTTTGCTCTCGGGTCAGTCGAAACGTACCAGTGGATGCACGAAAATCCGGCGGTGGAGATGCACAGCCAAGCTTGGACCAATAATCCATATATAATAGGTCAAAATCATAAAATGGTCTCCATAAATCAGGCTCTTGAAGTAGATCTTACGGGTCAGGTGGCGTCTGAAAGCATTGGCCCAAAGATATATAGTGGTACAGGTGGGCAGTTGGATTTCACACGGGGAGCACAGCTTTCACCTGGGGGAAAAGCCTTTATATGCCTTCGTTCAGCAGCTAATACTAATTATGGCCGAGTTTCAAAAATTGTTTCATTGTTAAAACATGGTTCTGCGGTTACTACTCCCCGCCAAGAAATTAATTACGTTGTGACTGAACAAGGGGTTGCCCAACTTCGAGGTAAGAATATGAGCGAACGTGCTCAAGTGTTAATTAGTATTGCTCATCCCGATTTCAGAGCCGAACTCCGCGAAGAGGCTAAAATGCTTAATTTGTTTTAAGATGGAACCATTTGTGGTCTTTGCTTAATCGCTTTGATACTTCCAACTTTGGGAGGAGGATTAATATGACATCTAACACAAATGGCCAAGATAAAAGTATTTGGGGTAAATTTATTGCTGGCGAGCCTATTGATACCTCAAAACTAAAGCCAGAAGTTTTAGCTTCATGGCGAAGGTGTAAAGGCAAAGTTAATCCACGTAAAGGGAAAAATTATGATCTATGGTCTACTAAGGATTTTGAACGAATCAAGCTAAAATACAGAGAATTAATAGAGATTGCTGTTCCAGCCATGGATAACTTTTATGATTTTGTCAAAGGTTCGGGCTTTTCGATAACATTAGAGGCTATCGAGCATAATAATCATTTTGTGCTTGAAGCAGTCGGGGACCCTTCAGCATTAGCGATGCACGAAACAAGCAAGGCAGTTCAGGGAAGCAATTGGTCAGAATCCGTGATGGGAACCAGTGCCTCTGCTATAGCAGTCTATCATGATCGACCTTTTCAGGTTCATCCTGACGAGCATTGGTGCGTATGTCTCAAGCACTGCACTACCTCATCCGCTCCTATTCATGATCCAGATACTCAGGCAATAATTGGTACGTTAACTGTGGCCGCAAGTTATATCAAGGTTCAATCTCATACTTTAGGGATGGTAGTAGCTGCGGTTGACTCTATCGAGAAACAACTGGCAGTCCATCGCCTAGCCAGGAAATTCGAGATTGCCAATCACTTTAAAACCGTAATTATGGAATGTTTTTCCGACGGATTAATAGCCATTGATGAATTCGGCGCGGTCATCCATGTAAACCAAAAGGCCTTAGATATCCTGGGTTTTGAACAACATCCTATTGGAAAAAATATTTTTAGTATTTTGAATAAAACCTTTGAATCAATTAATCGGTACAGAGATCTTGCAAGTGTTATTAATTCCCAAGAAAATGTTACGGATCGGTTTGTAAACATCCAAAACTCTACCGGAATAATCAGGTGTGTGGTCTCGACACGTTATTTAGAATCAAACGGGGAGCTTCTCGGTAAAGTCTTGATAATTCAACAGATGTCCCGAGCTGCAAAGTTCGTTACCAGCGCCTTGGGAAATTATGCTCGTTTTACTTTCTCCGATCTCATTGGACAAGAGCAAAAATTTCTTGACTGCATCAAAATCGGTATAAAAGTTGCAAAAACTTATTCCAATGTTTTAATTCTAGGAGAAAGCGGAACTGGAAAAGAACTGTTCGCCCAAGCAATCCATAATGCAAGTTCACGGAAAGATCAACCTTTCTTTGCTATAAATTGTGCCGCTATTCCACGAGATTTATTGGGTAGTGAACTTTTCGGATATGTAGAAGGTGCCTTTACCGGGGCTAAAAAAGGAGGCAGTCCTGGGAAATTTGAACTGGCTGATGGCGGCACTATTTTTTTGGATGAGATTGGGGAAATGCCCTTAGACATGCAGACATCCCTCTTGCGTGTTCTTGAGGAAAAGGCAGTCACCCGGGTCGGGGATAAAGGTGCCATTCCTGTAGATGTACGTGTCATTGTGGCTACGAATAGGGATCTAGAAAAAGAGGTAGAAATAGGAGATTTCCGTGCAGATTTGTACTACCGCATTAACGTTGTAAGCATTGAACTTCCGCCCCTACGAGATAGAAAAGGGGATATCTCTCTATTAATAGCTCACTTTGTCAAAAAAATGGCTGAACGAATGGAGACGAAAATAGACAGTATCGCCCCAGATGTTTATCGGAACTGTGCACTGTATGATTGGCCAGGGAATGTACGCGAGTTGCAGAACATAATAGAAAGGGCAGTGACTATGGTAGAGGGAAATACAATAAGTTCGCAATTATTCCCGGAAAGATTGGCTAAATTATCAATTGATTTTCCTCATAATTCAGAGGCATGCAAACTTAGAGATTTTAGGAAGACGTTAGAGCATGACGCTATTCAAGCGTGCATTGAAACATGTGGAGGAAATATGACCCAGGTGGCTAAAGAGCTAGGTATTTCTCGTGCCACACTTTATCGTAAATTCAAACAAAACAATACCTCTTTAAATCATTAAACTCCAGGCTTTTTTTTAAAAATAGTCCCATAAATAATAAGTCCGAATTCGCAATAAATTTGTTAATTCGGACTTGCTTATTTTATTTCTATAAGAGTAACTCATTCACTTAATAATATTTTTCCTTTCCTATATAAATACCATAGTTAAATATCTGGATTTATTTATTCAGCCCCGGTCAATTTAATATGCTGCATGAATCTCGTCTTAGCACTGCTGCTATGAGGCGATATCGAGGAGAGTCTTACGCCTTTTTTTGCAAGGTTGGCAATACATTCCTCTCGATAAGCATCGTCATGCTCAGGGTAAATCTTAGATTCCACGACAGGATTCTGTTCAGATGTCAAAATGCTCGCCCAAGGAATAGCCTTTTTCCCACGGTATTCAGGGTAGTACCATTGAGGATTCGGCTGATAGCCCCGGTGTTCCATTTCTTTGAGAACTAGACAATGATAGTCTACAAGATTTTTCACACTGTGAGTAAATACATAATCAACGGTAGAATGTTTTTTTCCCCACCCCATTCCGCGCAAGGCGCAGCATTCTCGATGCTGTCCGAGTAGTTGAGCGCGCGGTAATAACGGAAGAAGATCTTGATGCCATAGTCGCATTTCTTTAGTTTCCTTACCTTTCCTAAGCAAGCTCGAGGATTATAAACGTTGATCTTTAATCCACAACAATAACCCAAGAAGGTCAAAATTGACGCTCATAGATGACCGTTAATGGGTTCCTAGTTAAAAAAATCAAAGGGAATAAATAGGACAAAAGGCTTCAAACCAGCTTTATTTATTTGAAAATACAGAATATAAACAATAGTTCGTCTGGCATAGATTTTGCAGTAAGAATATTAAATGAGGCTATATTTTGGCAGGCAGCAGGAGATTAGGGTTATATATTACAATAAAGCAGCGATCTATACAGTACTTAAGGCTCGTGCTTTAAAATAAGGAGAATAGTAATGAATCTTGAACAGGCAGTCGTAATAGCTACCCTCTCCCACGAGGGTTTTCTTTGTTATGAAATAATTTATCTCAACAATGTTTCAACTGAACCCTATTTATTTAACTTATGGTAAATTGCTTAAATTATCCAATCATTCAGTATTTTTTGAATAATACTCTTGCGCTGCAACCTTTCAAACAGTACAATCAATATAGCGTTATGACATATTTAACCATCTATGGTCATTTATGACATAGAGCATCGTTGAAAATAACTTTTTAAGATAAAAAACTAAATCCGATTTCCAATTAATTTGGCAGTATTGAAAAAGGAGTGGATTCAATGGGACTAGGAGAAGAAACCATTAGCCAAGAACTTCTTGAACAGCTTAAAAGACGTAATGCCGAATTAGAGAAACAGAATCGGGACTATTTAGGAATGCTTGAAAACTCTTATGATGGTCTGCTTATCGCCGATGGTGAAAGTAAAATTATCTATACCAATCCCTCGATTGAACGAATTATGGGGCTAAAGTACCCAGATTCAATAGGTCGAACAACAAGAGACCTGACTGCAGAGGGAATAACTGATGCCAGTGCGACGTTAAGAGTTATTGAATCCGGCGTGAAAGAAACGGCAGTGATAAATACTATTCTTGGTAAGACTGCTCTAAGTACTGGTGTTCCAAGTTACGATAGTAACGGGAAAATCCATAGGATATATTGTAACGTACGGGATATAACGGATTTAAATCAATTAAAGAACAAATACCTGCAAACACAAGCGCTTGCCTCTAAATATTTAGCAGAACTGAATCAAATTAAAAAAGACAATAACATGGAGATCATCGCCCAGAGCGGAGAAATGCGTAAAGTTATCGATTTGGCTTATCGAGTCGCTTATGTTGACAGTACGGTTCTTTTACTAGGCGAGTCTGGGGTCGGAAAAGACTTAATTGCTAATATAATTCATAAGGCAAGCCCTCGTAATGAAGCTGGCTTATTTTTAAAAATTAATTGCGGGGCTATTCCTGAGAATCTTTTGGAATCTGAATTATTCGGATATGAAACAGGGGCATTTACTGGAGCTAGCAAAGAAGGTAAAGCGGGATATTTTGAATTTGTAAATAAAGGTACTCTTTTTCTAGATGAAATAGGAGATTTACCTAAAAACTTGCAAGTTAAGCTTTTGAATGTTATTCAGGATCAACAAGTAACTAGGCTGGGAGGAGTTAAGCCAAAAGAGATTGATGTGCGGATATTGGCAGCGACTAATAAAAACCTTGAGGATATGGTCAGGCGAGGACTTTTTCGGGAAGATTTATTTTATCGATTAAATGTTTTGCCAATTACGATTCCCCCCTTGCGTGAAAGAAAAGATGACATTCTTTTAATTATTCAACATTATGCTGACCATTTCAATAAAAAATATAATTTCAATGTAAAATTCAGCAAAGAAGCGATTGAAACTTTGTCTAAATATGATTGGCCGGGTAATGTCCGAGAACTGGCCAATTTAGTTGAGCGCTTGATCATTATTGCCCAAGAAACGGTTATAACTCCTAAACACATCCCTCCAAAATTTCATCAAACATGTGAACCTCTATCATTAGACAATAATTATCTAGCGAAGACCCTTAATGAAGCAATGGAAGAATTCGAAAATAGATTTATCGCTCAAATGATTACGCGCTGCGGGAGCAGGGAAGAAGCAGCAGTACAGCTGGATATCAGTCTATCTAGTCTAACAAGAAGGATCAGAAGACTAAAAAGGTCAAAATTGACATTCATAAATGGTTAATAATGAGTTCATAGACATTAAGAAATAAGTAGTAGAATTGATAAGCTGGCCTATAATCAGGCCCTGAAAAATTAATATCATAAAATCTGATTGGCATGAATATTGCAACTATTTAGATTATACCGACAATATTGTTTTGAAAAAGCAATTGTCGGGATCAAAAGTAGTTGCAATATTTATTTGAAATGAGGTGAGTTGCCTAGAACATGGTCTGACTAACGACTCTTGAGTAAAGCCATAAAGGGTAAAGGAAAAGTGCTTCTTGATTAAATATCCTATTTATGTATGAAAAATGAAAAATATCGGCATGGGGAGGAAGTTCTCTTAAAAAAAATCCAGTCAATCTTTTGGTATTATTCATTATCTAATTAAGTTAGGGAGGTAACCAATGGATAAGAAGTCAACAATTTCTGAGATTATTGATAGTTTAGGTGTATCAAAATATACGTTTACTGTTTATCTTTTAGTTGGTCTTGCGCTTCTTTTTGATGGATATGATTATATGATTGTCGCCTATACAATGCCGCAGATGGCCAAAGAATGGGCGCTAACAAAGGTTCAAACCGGAAGTCTTGCCTCCTGGAGCCTTTTGGGCTTAATGATCGGGGGAATATTTTCAGGGGTTATTTCTGATCGCATCGGTAGGAAAAAGACTCTTGCATTTTTTGTGGCTTTTTATTCCATCTTAACAATGCCCATTTATTTTGCGCCTAATTTTGAAGTATTTGCTATTCTGAGGGTAATTGCTGGCATGGGTCTCGGTGCTTGTATACCTATTGCAGTGACAATGATGTCAGAGAGTGCACCGACCAAGAATAGGGGTTATTTTATCTCGTCAATAATGGCCTTCTATGTCTTAGGCTGGGTGATAGCGGGTATTGTTGCTATTTATATAGTTCCTGTCTATGGCTGGAGAGTTTGCTTTCTTACAGGAGGGATACCTGCTCTATTCTCGATAGTGTTGCTGTTCAAACTCAATGAATCTCCACACTGGCTTTTAAGCAAAGGGCGAGAAAAAGAAGCATTAGAACTCATTAAAAAAATGGAGATATCAGCTAAAGGTGTGGCTAGTGATTGGGCTCCGGGTAGTTTAATTGTACCACCAGCCTTTAAAAAAGTTGGAGTAAGTGCAATTTTTTCTCCTGAATATCGCAAAGCGACTATGACTATTTGGACTATTTACTTCATGGGCTCAGTGGTGATTTATGGTATAACAGGCTGGCTACCTACCCTTCTTGTTGGAGCAGGGTATGGTTTAGTAAAGGGTTATTCTTTCGCTGTCTTACAAAATGTCTTTGGAATGATAGGCGGATTATGCACTGGTTATGTTGCAGATATCATTGGACGCCGAAAAAACGTTATTATGGGTTGGGGGTTTACGGCCATAGCAATTCTCTTACTAGGAGTTGCCGGTAACCAATGGCAAGTAGTTGTTTTTGGTGTGGTAGTAGGTTTTGCAATGAATTGGGCGTTAAGTGGTACCCAGCCGCTCCTTGCTGAAGCATACCCAACCGAATTTAGAACTACTGGTGTTTCTTGGGCTCAGGCATTTGGTCGTGTAGGAGGATTTCTCGGCCCTATTGTCGCAGGTTATGTACAACAGATGGGTGTTGGTTTTACCGGTACTTTTGTATTCTTTGCCATTCCACCAGTTATAGCATGTTTGGTTGCATTTTTCTTTGTTGTTGAAATGAAAGGAAAAAGTATCGAAAGTATTGCCACTATTAACGCTATTAACACTATTAAAGCCTAAATTCCTGACATTCCTATTTGCTCGAAGAAACCAAATAATGTCCGGTGGCGGGATAGTTTGATACTGTCATGTATCAAAGGAGGAGTTTTCTTGTATTTAAAATTTCAAGAACAATATAAAGAAAAGTATAGGTCACTGGAAGATGCCGCGATGTTGATTCAATCTGGAGACAAGATTGTGGCAAATCAATTCGTCAGCGAACCGATAGGGATATTAAATGCGATCGGTAAACGGGCTGAAGCAGGAGAATTTGACGATGTTGAGGTCCTTGGGCTGGGGCCGACATTATCGACGGATTGGATAAAACCCGAAATTTATCCCCACTTAAGGGCAAGTTCTGTGTTCATTCTTTCTCCAATATTGAGAGAAGCTGTAAGGAAGGGATACGCTAATTTTATTCCAGATAGTGTAAGCGGCAATGCTGCAGTTTTTATCGACAGGATTAAAGACCTTCCGCCAGGAAAGACCAAGGTAATATCCGCTTCAGCTCCAATGGATAAGAATGGGTATTTTTGTACTGCAACTGCACCCCTATACTTTCATGAGGTGGCGAAACAGGAAAATGCTATGGTAATCATGGAAGTTAACGAGAATCAGCCTTATGTATTTGGTGATAACTTCATACACATATCGCAGGTCGATTGTATTGTAGAAAGTAACCGACCATTATATACGATACCTGTCGCTAAAGAAGGCTCTGCAGAAGATATCGCCATTGCTGATTTATTATTAGAAAGGATTGAGGATGGATCTACTATACAGTTAGGCATTGGAGGGATGCCTAATCTACTAGGCACACTCCTGGCAAATAAGCATGATTTAGGAGCCCATACGGAGATGCTGGGTGATGCTTATAAATACCTATGGGAATTAGGCGTCCTAAATGGGAAAAAGAAAACCTTGAGTCGCCATAAAATATGTGCATGTTTTGCTCTAGGATCAGCTGAAACCTATAAGTGGATGCACGAGAATCCTGCGGTGGAGATGCACAGCACAACTTGGACCAATAATTGTTCTGTAATAGGTCAAAATCATAAATTGATCGCCATAAATCAAGCGATTGAAGTGGATCTTACAGGTCAGGTAGCTTCAGAAAGCATTGGTCCGAGGCAACATAGCGGTACAGGTGGTCAGTTGGATTTCGTCCGGGGAGCACAGCTTTCACCTGGAGGAAAAGCCTTTATATGCCTGCATTCAGCTGCCAATACTTCTAAGAAAGGCCGGCTTTCTAAAATTGTACCGTTATTAAACCATGGTACTGCGGTTTCTGTTCCCCGCCAGGACGTTGATTACGTCGTCACTGAATACGGTGTTGCTAAACTTCGAGGGAAGACTATGAGAGAGCGTGCCCAAGAGTTAATTAGTATTGCTCATCCAGATTTCAGAGACGAACTCCGTGAAGAAGCTAAAAAACTTACGTTATTTTAATATAGAAGATATAGGTCCTTTAGCTGAAGTAGCACGGATGGTGCATTAGGATTTAGAGACATTACAAGTGTCTCTTTTTTCGTTGTAATCGTAAATCTTGAAGAAATGAGGCATTAATAGTTATGTCATAGCCTGCTTTTGCAGGCTTTTTGGTTATTATATCAATGAAATGAGTTTTATTGCAGGTATTAAGATAATAATTGTAGAAATAATTAAATGGCTGTGTCGGAAAATAAGTTGTTACTCCCTAAAGAATTCAGACCGTTTTATGATAAGCTTACTAAAAAATATTCTTAGAAACAAACGAGGGGGAATGGTCTAGATAATTAGATAATGAGTTATGGAAGTATCAGTTAGAACGAATCGTGTAATAATCCCATAGAGATTGTTTCTTCTAAAGGAGATCGGGTGATGAATATTCAGATTTTCGGTGTAAAAAAATGTTTTGCCACAAAAAAAGCAGAACGTTATTTTAAAGAACGAAGAATTAACTATCAATTTGTAGATTTGACAATGCTTGGCTTGAGCAAAGGAGAATTGCAAAGTGTAAAGGCTGCTGTAGGATTAAAGAATCTAGTTAATAATGAGACTAAGGATTATAAGCGCTTAAACATGGATCGCATTATTTCGACTAGTGGTAAGGAAGAAATACTCTTGAACAATCCTAGTCTTTATAAAACCCCTATCGTACGCAATGGAAAACAGGCAACGGTAGGATATGAACCATCTATCTGGGAATCTTGGGAATAGTGATACTTAGCTTTCTTGAAAGGAGTGAGACGTACGGAAAGCAAGGAGAAGTTAACGATTTTAAAAGAATCAGACGATATTTTTAAGGATATTTTATCTCCTCTGAAAGAAAGGGGGGCGATACCGTACGTATATTTTTACCGTATTATTGGCTGCGACGACGAGAGACAGTATCAACTTGAGGTTATTAGGTTAGATGAAAGACTGAGATCAATGGGTAATTATTATTGTTTTGACAAAACTGTCCCACTGACTACCGACCGATCATTAATTGAACGAGCTAAAAAATTATTGGCACCTCTTCCGTTGAAGGATTTTAGTAATGGGGCGCTTCTAAATGTCTTAGAAACACAGGGCTATTTTTCATTAACCTCAGATAATCAAGTTCATCAAAAAATTAAAAAAGCCTTTGGCTTCATGATAAATCTATTTATGACGAATGAGGGACCGGTTAATTTAAGTATAATGCTCAATTTTAGTACTAAAATTTTGCTGTGGTTTGGTAACTATGGCAAACTCATCAATAAAAAATCACCCTATAACCCTAAAATTGTTTATTGGGGAAGTCCTACCAAACACGAAACTTATTTCCTGATTCTAATGTCCCTAGTCGGGTTTGATGTACTTGTGCTAAATACTTCGTTTAAAGATTTATTTGAGACTATAGATTACAAAAACGAATATTGCTTGTTAATTAGAAAGTCGAAAGACCTTCCAATAGGGGCCTTTCCCTCAAAAAGATCTCAGGAAAAGCCTAAAACCATTATGCCCACACTTGAGCAAGAGAAGATCAAAAGCGACACGCAAATACAGAACAAGAATCGGTTGGATAGCTTAAGCAACGGTCCTATTATTGTGGTCTCCTTGAAGAAAACGGCTTCGATCTTTGAGGATAGTTTAGTGCCCTTGAACCAACGCAGTGGTTTTGTAGGGGAACCCTATCCAATAGTTCCGACCTATTTTGTTCGTTATATTGGAGTGCCCAGTACTACGGATGATTGGCAGGCGGAGTATTATAATACTCTTTACAATCTTGATAAAGGTTTTCAAAAATTCCAGTATCTAAAGTTTCTTGAGAGTATTCCGGCACCCACAGCTGAGGAAAGTGCCTTGATACCCCAGAGACTATTTAGCGATTCTCCTCAGGGCTGGCAGGAGCTTATCGAAAAGATTCTCCAGGCCAAGATCCTCCCCCAAACCTATGGAGAGCTTCTAAATAACACGATATTGAAATCGTTTGTGGAGATTGTTAAGCTCTTTGTAGAAAAAAATAGTAACGTTAATAGTTCCATTGTCTTAAATTTTTCGTTAAAGATTGTAAGTTGGTTCAACCGATACCTTCCGAGTCTCTTTACGCAAGGGAAGCGGAGTAATCCTTTCCGTGTCGAAGGGTCTAATCTACATAATCCCAAAATTCTTTTCTATGGTCCGATTAAAGCACACGAAATATTTCTGCTTTATGCTTTCCATAGGATAGGGTGTGACGTTCTGTTTATTCACTCTGAGCAATTGGGCGATAAACCATTTCAACGCTTCGATCAGGGCAATGTTTTAACTTATCCAGTCAAAAATAATCATAATTTATCCTTCGCTGCCTTTCCAGAACACGAGCAATTGATTCGCAAAAGCACCGTTGCCTATAATGCATCGAAAGAAATTGAGGAAGTAATCTATGGTGAAGAAGTGGGTCTTTTTAAACCATGGCAATTTGAAAACTACCTAACTCAACCGATAACTCTTAAAACCACCTATGATGAACTTAAAATACTCTGGCGAGAACCTACAAAACTTCGTCCAGAGTTTAAAATACAGAATAGGAAGGTTTATGTTCCCAATATATTTGCCAAGGTCAATGGAGTTAGCGAAGATATTAATGATTATTGGCAAGGCCTCAAAGCGCTTGCCGAGGCTCCTAATACAAAAATTATTCAGGATGTCCCCTTCACTAAAATATGCTATACCAAGCAGGAACTTTACCAAGCAAACTATTTACTGAACAAGGACGGATTTTTAGATGTGTCCAAAGTCCTGAAAGATCGGCATTACAAGTTGAGTTATCTCAAAGAACCTTTGCAACATTTCCTGATGGTTAAAATCAACGAACTAATGAGCTCAGGAATGTTTTTAACAACGGTTGATGAGAAATTTAAGTTAACCATAATCATGACGATCTTAACAATGGATGAATCCTTTATTAAGCTCATCCAAGGTTTTGATTATCCTCAAGAGATACCTAAAGTGATACTCTATGATCATGTTAAGGAATCCTTCAATGAAAATGACTGCATCTTAATTGCCTATTTTAACCTGATCGGTCTCGACGTTGTTATTTTTACGCCAACGAGCTACAGAAACATTGAACAGCATATCAAGCCAACTCTTTTGGATGTTCATCAGCTTCCTTTAGTGAAATACGACCTTGCTCTGCCACCTTTAAGCAGCATTTCAGCGCCATCAACTCCTAAACCTGGACTTTTATCTCGATTATTTAACCTTCGCTAGCACATAAATATAAGAAAAGGGGATTTGAAATGGAAATTCAAGGCTTTACAACCACGTTAACAGAGGATAAAAGCTTATTGCCGGTCCCTGTACCAGAGTTTGATCTAGAGAAACAGAAACATGAAGTTATGGTTAGAGTCCAAGAAAGCCTCGAGGTTCGCAGTATTGTACGACAAATCAATATAGAAGATGTTAGCTCAATCATGTCCTTTGGTAAGAACTCTGCAGAAGAGGTTGCTCGTTTTTCAGACGCTATCCTTCATTCTATGCAATCGACAAAGGTTGAGGATTCAGGCGAACTATTGCTTCAACTCAATAAGATCATGGAGAAGTTTGATATCAAAGATTTCGAACAAAAATCACCAGGCTTTCTAGAGAAGCTTTTCTCTAAAGCAAAGAATTCAGTTGATGCCCTCTTTAAAAAATATAACTCTATGGGTGATGAAGTTGATAAAGTATTTGTAACGCTGAAACAATATGAAGCAGAAATTAATATTGCCAATAAGCACTTAGCGGATATGTTTGATAAAAACACGGAGTATTACGAGCAGTTAGGGCAATATATTTACGCTGGTCAAGTTGTACTTGCAGAACTTAAGAATAATGTTATCCCTGCTGCTCAGGCTAAAGCTAATCAGACGGGTGACAGACTCGACCAACAAAACGTCAATAACTTACTGCAGGTTCAAGATATTATGGAACAAAGAATTTATGACTTACAACTTGCTGAAAATGTTGCTGTACAAAGTATGCCAACCATCAAAGCCATTGAATATGGAAATTATAACTTGGTGCGTAAGATTAATTCGGCGTTTGTGATTACCATGCCAATCTTTAAGCAATGCCTGGTTCAGGCCATCATGTTAAAGCGTCAATCAGTACAAGCCAAAGCGATGAGCGCGTTAGATGAGAAGACAAATGAGCTATTACTTCGTAATGCCGAAAACACTGCCTTACAATCAAAAATGGTGGCTAAACTAGCTTCAGGGAGTTCGGTGAGTATAGAAACCTTGGAAAAATCCTGGCAGACGATCGTCAAGGGTATTGAGGAAACAAAAGCGATTCAAGAAGAAATGAGACAAAAACGTTTAGACGGTACGAAGAGATTGGAGATCCTGAAACAGGATTTTGTGAATCGTGGAATCGTAAGGTAGTTACACTTCGAAGCTGACTAGAGCCTTTCACACACTTCAAATGAGGTGGTGGAAGGCTCTTGCAATTTTTACTACGAACGAAAAGTGCTTGGTAATATTTTGAAGGTCACTTCCGAGAAAATTTATCCAATTGTTGATTACAAGGTGTCATCTCTAACGTGTCCAATCAACGTATTTCCTGGATATCCCATTATTCTGAGGAAATCACATATCTTGATTTGACGATCAAATATTTAAGGAGTAATATATTTCATGAACGAAAGTTTCGAGACCGAAATATATACGTCGGAAAATAAACCAAGTCGAAATACTTAAATAAAGGAGTACGAAGTGGAAAGAATAAATAAAAGTGCGGAAGTGGCAAATCTTTTTCAGGAGGTCATGATTCTATTTAAACAGAGCATGAATAAAGTCTTCGAAGATTCAGGGATCACTCCACCACAAGGCATGGTACTCATGATCTTAAGTAAGGAAACTAAGCTCAAGATTACTGAGCTCAGTAGTAAGCTAAGCCTACCGAATAGTACTGTGTCTGGCATCGTTGATCGGTTAGAAAAGCAAGGAATGGTAGAAAGAGAACGCAGTGAAAAGGACAGAAGGATTGTATTTGTCAAAATTTCGCCTCATTTTAAGGAGATGCATCAACATTTTGAGATGAATCTGCAACAAAATATTGAAAGTGTTATGAATAAAGGAAACCCTGAGGACCTAGAGAAAATATTTGAGGGTTTGAGTACACTTAAGAAGCTTTTAAGCGGCATAGATGATAGATAAAAGTTTGGCTAATCACACTAAATAGGACGAGGATGGGAGAGGATCTTTTATGCTTAAACTGTTTCGATTGATGAAGGAGTATTCTGCCCACATTGCTGCTGTTGTTTTACTACTTTTTCTCCAAGTACTTTCTGATCTATATCTTCCTACCTTGATGGCAGATATTGTGGATTACGGAATCGTTAACAAAGATGTTGATTATATTTTTAAAATTGGTGGTCTCATGTTAATCATTGCCGCGGGAGGTACTGTTTGTGCAATCATTGCCACCTATCTATCCTCGAAAACGGCAGTGGGTTTCGGAAAAATTGTGCGTGAAAAAATCTTTAACAAAGTCGAAAGTTTCTCCTTGCAGGAGTTTGACAAATTGGGGACTGCCACACTGATTACCAGAACGACCAATGATGTAACTCAAGTTCAACAAGTTTCCGTTTTGATCCTTAGTATGATGGTTACTGCGCCATTGACGGGTATCGGTGGAATTGTTATGGCACTCCAACAGGATATATCGTTAGCCTGGGTGCTTGTTGTAGTCATACCCGTACTTTTTGGGATTATTGGGATTACGTTGCTGAGAGGATTGCCATTATTTAAAGTAATGCAGGAAAAACTTGATCGATTAAATCTGGTTCTACGTGAGAATCTCACCGGCATTCGAGTGATACGTGCCTTCAATCGCATTGACAAAGAAAAAGTACGCTTTGATCAGGCCAATCAAGATATTATGGAAAATGCCATAAAAATTAATTTGATTATGGCTGTTTTAATGCCAATGATGATGTTGATCATGAACCTGACAACAGTAGCCCTAGTTTGGTTTGGTGCTATTAGAATAGACTTAGGAGATATGCAGATGGGTTCACTTTTGGCATTTATTCAATATGCGACCCAAATCTTATTCTCTTTATTAATGCTCGTTATGTTATTTATTATGATTCCACGTGCCCAAGTTTCCGCAGTCAGAATCAATGAAGTACTAGATACAAATCTGGATATTAGGGATCCTGAAGAGCCAAGATCTGTAAACAGTGAACGAGAGCTCGTGGAATTTAAAGATGTTTCCTTTCGATATCCTGGTGCAGATCAACCTGCCGTGAG
Source organism: Desulfosporosinus burensis (assembly GCF_054657535.1). Classification (NCBI taxonomy): domain Bacteria; kingdom Bacillati; phylum Bacillota; class Clostridia; order Eubacteriales; family Desulfitobacteriaceae; genus Desulfosporosinus; species Desulfosporosinus burensis. Next base: position 31,364 of record NZ_BAAHYN010000025.1, on the reverse strand, counting down.
TAATATTAGTTTTAGCGCCAAAGCAGGTGAAGTGACGGCTATTATTGGGGGGACAGGCTCTGGTAAATCAACCTTAATTCATTTATTAACACGTTTCTATGATGTTGAACATGGGAGTGTTTTAGTGGATGGGATTGATGTACGAGACATGAGGCAGCAAGATTTGCGAGCTGAGATAGGTTTTGTTCCTCAAAGAACTGTGCTTTTTACAGGGACTATTGCAGAAAATATTAAATACGGCAAAGAAGAGGCTACTTTAGAAGAGATTAAACATGCAGCTCAGGTAGCACAAGCTATTGAATTTATCCTAGGTATGGTAGCTGGCTTTGATCATAAGATTGCTCAGGGAGGAACTAATATTTCTGGAGGACAAAAGCAACGTCTCTCCATTGCTCGGGCTCTGGTAAGGAAACCTAAAATCTATCTTTTTGACGATAGTTTCTCTGCGCTGGATTTTAAAACGGCTGCGAGGCTGCGAGCTGCGCTCAAACTTGAAATCGCCAAGGCTACGGTGTTCATCATTGCTCAGAGTGTCTCAACCGTGAGAGATGCAGATCGAATCATCGTTTTAGATGACGGACAAATCACAGGGATTGGAACCCATAAAGAACTGTTACAAACCTGTAGTGTCTATCGCGAGATTGTAGCTTCACAACTTGCAGAGGAGGAAGTAGGGTGAGTGAAGAACGAAAGATTAATAAAACGGACAAGGGTTTTTCCGGCGGAAGATCTGGGGGGCCTATGGGATCCCTCGGGAAACCAGTAGAAAAAGCTAAAGATTTTAAAAAGACACTTTTCAGGTTGCTTAATTATTTAAAGCCACAAAGAACGAAATTCATAATCGTATTTGTATTTGCAATTCTAAGCACAATTTTTAGTATTTTGGGCCCCAAGATTATGGGTAAAGGAATCACAAAAATCGCGGAGGGCTTCGGCGCTAAAATGATCGCTGTCCAGATGCTAAAGCCTGTACCAAAGCTGGATTTCGCATATATCTGGCAGATCGTCCTAATCCTGATCGGGTTATATCTGATAAGTGCCGCGTTTAGTTATCTGCAGCAATATATTATGGCTGGTGTAGCCCAGAAAACTGTCTATAAGATGCGTAAGGAAGTCGGTGAGAAGCTTTCACGCTTACCGCTTAGGTTTTTTGATACCAGGACCCACGGCGAAATTTTGAGCCGCGTCACAAATGATGTAGATAATATCTCAACCACTCTTCAGCAAAGTCTCACTCAACTGATTACATCGATTGTGACGCTTGTAGGGGTTGTCGTGATGATGCTATCAATCAGCCCCTTATTAACCCTGATTGTTGTCTTAACACTACCCCTATACGTGGTTATTACCATTAATATTGCCAAACGTTCTCAAAAACACTTTGCTAATCAACAAAAATCGCTTGGAGAACTTAATGGGCATGTTGAAGAAATGTTTGCTGGTCACAAACTGGTTAAGGCCTTTGGGCGTGAGGAGGAATCGATCAAAACCTTTAATTCAATTAATGATCAACTCTATACGGCAGGCTATAAAGCACAGTTTATTTCTGGGATAATAATGCCCTTAATGAGATTGGTCAGTAATCTTGGTTATGTAATTATCTGTGTCGTCGGTGGTGTTTTCGCCACCAGAGGTACAATAAGTATTGGAGATATACTAGCTTTTATCCAATATTCGAGGCAATTTACAATGCCAATTGTTCAGACGGCTAATATCGCTAATATTATTCAGTCGACAATCGCTTCGGCTGAACGCATCTTTGAACTTTTAGATGAGACTGAAGAAGTCTCAGATGATCTTAATGCGCAAGTAATAGCCTTTCCTAAGGGTAATGTAAGATTTGAAAACGTTGATTTCAGCTATAAAGAGGAAGAACCATTAATTAAAGGTATGAATATTGACGTTAAACAGGGAAATACCATTGCTATTGTGGGGCCAACGGGTGCTGGTAAAACTACCCTTGTCAATCTATTAATGCGATTCTATGAAATAAGTGCTGGGAAAATTACGATTGATGGAGTGGATATTCGAGAGATTAAACGTGGTGCCCTACGCAGTATGTTCGGGATGGTCCTCCAAGATACCTGGCTCTTCAATGGTACTGTGCTGGAAAACATCGCCTACGGTCGTGAAGGAGCTACAGAAGAAGAGGTTATCCAAGCTACAAAAGCTGCACATGCCGATCATTTTATTAAGACACTTCCGGATGGCTATCAAACATTTTTAAATGAGGAAGCTTCGAATATTTCTCAAGGGCAAAAACAACTACTGACGATCGCACGTGCCATCCTAGCCGATCCTGCCATTTTAATTTTGGACGAAGCTACCAGTAGCGTTGACTCAAGAACGGAAGTCTTTATCCAAAAAGCGATGACCAATCTAATGAGAGATAGAACAAGTTTTGTGATAGCACATAGGCTTTCCACTATTAGAGATGCAGATCTAATTTTGGTTATGAATCAAGGAAGTATTGTAGAAGTGGGTAACCATTACCAACTTCTTGCCCAGAATGGTTTCTATGCAGACCTTTATAACAGTCAATTTAAGGGTGCAGATCTAGGAATCGAAGCAGGCTAAAACTTAAGAACTATGAGACTCTAAGTTACCGAGAACTTAGACTTCTAAGTGCCAAAGATGAATCTGTGGATATGTCTTTAGAGCAAAGGGACCCGAGCTAAGGAAGCATATACTAGATTGATAAAGCTGTTCTCAAAAACACTTGAGGACAGCTTTCGGTCATAAATATGCAATACGAAGATGACCCTTGCTGGTCAATAAGTTTGTAAATCATGGTAAATCCTATTGCCTTTAAATTTATTCTGCGCTATACTTGATTCATAATTGTTGGTACACCATTAATGTCTATACCAATAATGGTGTGCCAACAAAAAGTATACGAGGTGCGATCATGGACGAGACCAATATTAGCTGTAGCCCTTCGAAGTATGTCTGTTATAAACTTAGTCGAGTCATGAGAAAGGTCAATCGGTATTATGAGAGTAGTTTTTCTCATTACGGAATTACTCCGGCACAATTCTATGTAATGAGTGTGGTGTGGGAAAAAGATGGGGTTAAATTCAAGGACTTAGCCAAAAGTTTAGAAATGGATGGATCTACACTTACCTCCATCTTGGATCGTCTGGAACGCCAGGATTTAGTAGAAAGGAGGGACGACCCAGAAGATAGACGCTCACTTTTAGTCTTTCTTAAGGATAAGGCTAAACAAAATATCTTGGAAATTACCTGTCTGGCTGAAACCTTGAATCAAGAAATTAAAGAACGCTTTACGGATGAAGAGTTTGCTACCTTTGAAAAAGTTCTCGAAAAACTTTCCTTGGATTAATTTTTTTCATTTTTGCTGTTCGAATATTCCGATATATCTATATATCTATATATCTACATAACGAGTATGATCGAGAACTAAAGTTCATCTTTAGTTGAACGAGTTCACTGGACTGCTTTTTGTATTAAGAAACTACAATTAGGAGGTTTGTGATAATGTCTATGCTTTTTTCTCCTGCAAAAATAGGTACACTTCAACTTCGCAATCGTCTGGTGATGACGCCTATGCATTTAGGATATAGCCCTAAAGGTGAAGTAAATGACAAATTGATTGAGTTTTATCGTGCCCGAGCCCGTGGTGGGGTTGGTCTTATCGTGTTTGGCGGCTGTGGTATTGACCGGATTGGAAACGGCCCTGGGATGACTCAACTAGATGACGATTGCTTCATTCCCGGTCTGAGACGTTTAGTGGAGGCTGTTCACGCCGAAGGTGCCAAAATCGTGCCTCAGCTTTATCAAGCCGGCAGGTACGCTCACTCTGTTCTTACCGGCCAGCCTTCGGTGGCTCCCTCTCCAATTCCTTCCAGGTTGACAAGGCAAACTCCGGAAGAGCTTACGCAGGAAAAAATTAACCAAGTGATTGATTCCTTTGCTAAGGCTGCTAAAAGAGCACAAGCATCAGGGTTTGATGGGGTTGAGATTCTCGCCAGTGCGGGATATCTGATTTCCCAATTTCTTTCACCGGTCACCAATCAACGCTCCGATCGTTATGGTGGAGACCTCCAGGCCCGCATGACTTTCGGGCTTGAAGTGGTAGAGGCAGTACGTGTCGCAGTTGGACCGGATTACCCTATCATAGTTCGAGTTGCGGGAAATGATTTTGTGCCCGGCAGTCACACAAATACTGAATCACGAGCTTTTTGTCAAGCTCTTGAGAAAAAAGGCGTAAACGCTCTCAATGTGACAGGCGGTTGGCATGAAACCCAAGTCCCTCAGCTTACCATGAATGTTCCTCCTGGAGCTTATACCTACCTAGCTCATGGCATTAAACAAGCGGTCTCAATTCCTGTCTTCGCCTGTAACCGGATTAACACTCCTGAATTGGCAGAGGAAATTCTGCAAGAAGGTAAAGCAGACTTTATTGGCATGGCCCGCCCCCTTCTTGCGGACCCAGAGCTACCCAAAAAAGCCATGAGTGGAGCTTCGGATAGAATTCGACCCTGTATCGGATGTAATCAAGGCTGTTTAGACTATGTTTTTCAACTTAAACCCGTAAGTTGTTTGGTCAATGCTGAGGCAGGCCGAGAAGCTGAATTGGCAGAATTAGAGTTAAAAAATCCACCAGCTCAAAATCAACAGATTCTTGTGATCGGGGCAGGTGCTGCCGGATTAGAGTTTGCACGTGTCGCGACGCAAAAAGGACATAAGGTCACGATTTGGGAAGAAAGTGACAAGACAGGTGGACAATTAGCATTAGCTTCAGCCCCTCCTGGTCGTCAAGATTTCTTATATTTTGGAACCTACTTAGCAAATATCTGCCAGGATTTAGGGGTGATTATCCAGTATAACGTAAAGGCTACCCCTGAAAAGATTCTATCCGCCGTCCAGAACGGAGAATTTAATAGGGTCGTAATTGCAACGGGTGCTCGCCCCATTACTCCGCCTATCAAAATCGAACCAGGAACCCAGGTTTTGCAGGCGTGGGATGTTTTGTTAGGTCGCAAAATAATCGGTCAAAATGTCATCATCGTTGGGGGTGGGGCTGTCGGAGTTGATACAGCACTCTTGCTAGCGGAATCAGGTACCATAGATAATCAAACTTTGCGATTCCTTCTCTTGCAGCAGGCTGAAACAGACCAAGAAATCTATCGTTTGGCAACTCAGGGAAGTAAAAAGATTACTGTTTTAGAGATGGGCAAAGGAATCGGACGGGACATCGGGCCTAGTACCCGCTGGTCCATGTTGGCAGATTTGAAACGTTACAGGGTTAACTGTCTCGAAGATAACAAAGTCCTTGAAATTCGGGCGGATGGTGTATTCGTGGAAAACGCTGGAGAACAAAGGGTCATACCGGCAGATACCGTCATCTTAGCAGTAGGATCTTGTTCCCAAAATGAACTTTACACTGCTCTTCAAGGTAAGATTGAGTCGTTGAGTATCATTGGGGATGCTGCTAAACCACGTAAAGTTCTCGATGCTATCCATGAAGCCTATGCTGAGGGGATCAAATAGCGTGGTTCGAGGCGCGAAGTTTAAGGTCCGAGGTCAGAGTGAATACAGCTAATAAGGCAAGGCGCGAAGTTTGAAGTTCAAACTTCTAAGAGGATAACTATTATGGCGAGGTGCGAAGTTCGATGCTTGAGGTCCGAGGTTCGAAAGAGTACACCATAAGTAGGGAGGAAAACAATCCCTAATCAAAATCGAACCACGATCTTCGTATATCGAACTTCGATTAAGAGGGGGGAAAGAGTTTGGGTCATGTAATTAATGCTAAGGAAGAGATATTCCATGCACTTGCAGAACGTCTAAGTAAGGCTCCAGAAGGTGCACCGATCAATGAAGATCTCATGGCAATTCTCCATCGTCTCTACACGGAAAGTGAAGCTTTAGTAGGTAGTAAATTTTCCTTAATTCCGATGTCCTTAGATAAAATAGCATCTGCCACAGGCATCGAGGAAAGCGAATTAAAGATTATCTTAGACGGAATGTCTGACAAGGGTTTGGTCCTTGATATCCCTCGCAAAAATTCTTTTTATTATATGTTAGCACCAGTTTTAGTCGGATTCTTTGAATATACTTTTATGAGAACAAGAGACCAAGTTAACATGAAAGAGTTAGCAGAACTATTCGACACCTACTTTCACAGTCCTGGAGTCATGCAAGAAATAGCTGGTCTGGATACGAAGATCATGCGAACCTTGATATATGAGAATGTAATGCCCTTAGCAGTAGAAACTGAAGTCTTGGATTATGAGAAGGCCACGGAAATCATTCGGCAATCTGGCGGAGGCGCCATAACCATGTGTGCTTGTCGCCATGAAAGATCCCATGTTGGTAAGGCTTGTGATGCACCTTTGGAAGTCTGCATGTCTCTTGGTGGAGCCGCTGAATGGATAGTTCGTAAAGGTTTAGGCAAACCGGCAACTGTCGATGAGCTTCTGAAGGTGCTCGCTGAGACACAAGAGCTTGGTTTAGTACACCTGTGTGATAATGTGATGAATAAACCAACTTACATTTGCAATTGCTGTGGTTGTTGCTGTAATGTTCTCCGCGGGATCAATGAACAACAGATCTATGCCACCCACCCTAGTAATTTTATCCCATCTTTTGAACTGGAGAATTGTATTGGTTGTGGTATTTGTTCCGATAAGTGTCATATCCAGGCGATCTCTATGACCGACCAGGGAAGTGGGATTGAAGCACCAGTTTTGAAGAATGAGGTCTGTATAGGTTGTGGTGTATGCTCTGCTGCCTGTCCGAGTGGTGCTCTGGTTATGACACGTCGAGAAGTTTTATCGGTTCCCCCAGAGAATGCGCGGGAGAAATTTAAGCGAATGGCCTTGGAGAAGGGTCGATAAGCCAAAACCGTTAAATTTCGTTTTATAATGCCTAAGAGAAGTAGTGCACATTTAATAAAACAAATTTATGAAGCCTGTTTCCGGTTCCAACGGAAACAGGCTTGGTTTTTTATACTCAAGAACATTTATAACTTCAAATTGGCCATTGGCCACTCACCCTCGCTACATTAGAGCATCCGACGACATAGGGTCCCGCGTCAAGTCGAACCCTGAGAAAGCGAAGTGCATGTTTGTCGAATCCAATCTGCGGCTGGAAAAAAGAGCCGTCCGGCGGCGACTCCTGTTCGCTTTTGGGCGGCTCTGCATTTTGACTGTTTGGAGACGGGCTTATCTCACCTTGAATATGATCTCGTTCAGCACGATTTCCTCCGCTGCCGACCGCAGGCTGTTCATGTGGCGGGTCTTCTCCATGATGTCCTCCGTTGCCGACATCGGTTCGGCCTCCAGCATCTGCTGGGTGATGTACTCGATTTTCTCCACCGCTTCCTTGTGGACTCTGTGCATTTTTTCCATCAGCGTGCCATCCATTTTCAAAATCATAAACCGCTGTGGATGGTTTTCGTGCAGGTACTCCATCGCCATTCTGCCGTACTTGCCCAGGGGCTGACTGTCGTCCTCGCTGTTGTTGGAGATTTGAAGGTTCGGGAGCAGCACTCTTGGTGCGGGCTATGGTTGTCAAGTAGCCGCAGTGGTTGCAGACCAGCGCCAGCTCCCAATTTTCATTTCCTTTTTTGTCGTGGGAGCCGCCCCCTACTCCAACACCGCCACAACCTGCACAGGGGTGAGGCCCCCAAGGCTCATAACCCTAGTTGCCCGTAGTCAGAATGTTAGAGGACTTAGCCGTATCTGCGGCTGAGTCTTTTTTTATAGTATAAAGATTTATTAATGTCAGATAATACCCTTATACTATGCGAATTATGGAAGGTGTAATATGGATGAGGGTTTAGTGGTAATTGTTAGAGCTTTTATAGGTTTTTTCTCTCTTCTGATCTTTACAAGAATCATTGGCAAAGAACAGATAAGTCAGCTTAACTTTTTCGATTATGTACTCGGGATTACAATTGGTTCCATTGCCGCTACCTTAACAACCGATTTATCCAGTCGGGCGTGGCCACATTTTGTAGGCCTTTTAATTTGGTGTGTCTTAGGATACTTGATGGAAATCATATCCTCAAAATGGCGCTATGCTGCTAAATTTTTAGAGGGTGAACCGACGATCGTCATCATGAACGGCAAAATTATGGAGAATGTGTTAAAGAAAATGAAATATAGGATATCAGAGATTTTAGAACTGCTCAGGAACAAAGGCGTATTTGATGTGACCCAAGTCGATTTTGCAATTATAGAGCCCAACGGTCAGATTTCTGTCTTATTAAAACCGGAACACCTGCCTTTAACTCCCAAGGACATGAACATTGCAGTTTCCCCCTCAGGAATAAGTTCCGAATTAATTTACGATGGTATTATTGTAGAAGAGAACCTAAAACAGCTTAAGAAAGACAATACTTGGCTACTTAATGAGCTCAAAAAGCAGGGAATTCGTGACATATCAGACGTTTTCTTGGCAACCTTAAATCCATCAGGGAGTTTGTATGTGGACAAGTACGAGGATCATCTTAAGAATATGACAGATATTGGTGATTATAAGGGACCCTACTAAGGAGATGATTTTATGAGACGGTTTTTGGTGATATCTATTCCAATAGTCACACTCGTTTTCTTTGTGATGGTCATGCTAAGTGGTGATCTATTAAAACAACCCCTAGGGGTAGATGACAATATTCCACAATCCATTGAAACGCTTGTACAGGATGTCAATCACGAAAATTGGGAAGCAGCTAAGCAAGATATCGATAATTTAAATAGAGCTTGGGATAAGGTCGTTAACAGAGTACAATTCAGTTCAGAACGTGATGAAATTAATGCTTTCTCAAGCAATATTGCTAGGCTTAGGGGTGCTATACAAGCGAAAGATAAATCCATTGGTCTAACTGAATTAAGTGAGGCCTATGAACATTGGAAAGAACTCGGTAAATAAGAGTGCGAAAGGCCATTCGATTACTTCTTACCACTTACCAGCAACCGTCTTATACGGCGATATATTCAATAAGCGAAATGGGTATTGTTGGATGAACATCGTTGAATCTTGATCTATCGAAATTCCAAAATCGGCTGCCAAAGGACCTTGTGCTTCGTTGGGACCTCCCACCGCTGATAGCATTTACATCACACCCAATGCTCTAAAAATTATGATGACTATTGAGACAACAAACGCAGAGAAAACACCATAAACGATCACTGGACCTGCTAGTTTTAACATATTGCCACCGACTCCAAGAACATAACCTTCGCTTCGGTATTCGATCGAAGCGGATGCTATTGTATTAGCAAAACCAGTGACTGGAATGATCGTACCCGATCCAGCCCATTGGGCAATATGGTCAAAAACACCGAAACCAGTTAGTAGAACAGTCAGTATTATTAAAACGGCTACAGTCGGGTTTCCGGCTATTGATGTATTCTATTACGGAAATGGCTGAAGAGAAGCATTCGTCTAAACAACTAGCATAATAATCCGTATCAAGGGCATGATATCACTCGATACGCGTTCCTCCTACACTAGGCTTTCATCGGTAAGTATGGGGGCCTTCTTTGTAACCCAAAGGTATTAGTATCTGTTTAAGAAAGTAGAGGTTATGCCCGAACAATATTGGAACACTGACATATGTGTCAGTAATAAAGCAAATCGAAGAATTGCACTTAAGCATGATCTAAGCATGATCAAGATTAAAGAGGGTAGATCTTTTAGAGATCCGGAAGTTGTAACCGTAAGTAAAATATTGGATGCTGTCTTAGATAGGTACCAAGTAATGCTGATGATAAAAAAGACGGAAAAGGGTTAGATACAGTAAAAAAAAGCCTTCGACATCTTTAAATGACATAAATGTTGTATGGCTGTATTATCGAAGAACGGGGTAGGTATCTTGGAAAAGCAGTTTTCGAAGTATTGGGGTTTCTCATTATTAGTTTTGCCGGCGTTTAATTCTATCTATTTTCTCTTAAATCACACCAGCGGGCGGGTCTATAATCTCGCTACCGTTTTTGATCAGATGATCCCATTCGTTAAGTATTTTGCCCTTCCTTACATCGTTTGGTACCCTTTTGTAATGATCACATTATTATGGCTGATGAAACGGCAACCGCGTCTTTATGTTACGACACTAATCTCTTGTCTAATGGGGTTAGTATTAAGTTATTGCTTTTTTATACTTGCCCAGACCACTACGCCTAGGCCGCCGCTTGACGCTCACGACTTGTTTACCGGGATTGTATTGTATATTTACCTTGCGGATAAACCGTATAATTCGTTTCCCAGTATCCATGTATTAATTAGTTTTGTTCTTTTCCGAGCCTGCTCAAGATTGAATATCCAGGCACCTATTTTTACAGCTTCGGTACGGGGTTTAGCAGTGATAATTATCCTATCCACGTTGTTTATCAAACAACATACTTTGTTGGATGTCGCCGGAGGAATAGTATTCGGGGCTCTCTTATTCTGGCTTGTGGATATGGTTAGCTTAAAGATAGGGCAAACGTATCCTATTGACGTGGATGAATTAGGAAGTGCCCAGGAATAAAACTTACAACTTTAAAGCTTGAAATTGGAATATCCTAGAAGTTTTATATTATCAAGCAACCAAAGAAAACCCAAGTCCATTCTAAGGAAAGACAAAGTTCCGACCAAAAGTCATACAATAATATTTTGGCTGGAAATAAAAAATCAATTGACATGATGAGCGACCAAATTACCTATTATCAGGATCTTTTTGACACTGTCATCGCCAATAACAGGAATACCAATCAAAGTATTGTAAGAGAGATACGATCGAATCTTCTCCGATTAACGATACTGGCCAATCCACTCTTGATTGATAAATAATCCAGGGCTATGGGGAGGATAAGCCATGTCAGCAAAACTATAAAACCGGAAATGAGATTTACTAGGTTTAAAGACATTAAAGTAGCGACAATGGCTAAAACAATATAGCCCATAAAATTAAAGGGTTTTACTCGGCTAATAGTTCTTTTGCCTATAAGTCTTGTTGATAACCAAACTAAAACAAATAGAGAAAGTGATCTAATAATGACAGCCAGCGGTTCCTGCATAGTTTCACACCCTTTTAATTACCTTTATACTGTGGCTCTTCAAATTCGAGAGTTTTAAGTCGATCTTCCAAATCATGAATAACGTTATCGGTAATTTCTAGAGAATTAGTGTAAACTGATCGAGTTTCGTCATCCCGTGTTTGTGCTGTATACATATTTAACGTTCCACGAGCTCCTTTTAAAGTGGCTAGGGTTTGTTTTACCTGAGAAGCAACCGTCATATTATCAACCTCCAATTAGTCAACCTTATTATTACAATTACTTCCTTTTTAATCCTAATTTTGAGTTGGTAAGTTTAGGAAGGATTTAAATCATCAGATACTGTAGAGAAACAATACTGGCCTTTTTATACCCAAAATATAGCTGTTTATTGTATGTAAAGTAATATATTACCTACATAAGAATAGGCGTTTTCTTTCATACTACTTTTATACACATTAAAGGAGGGTATTGTATGACCGTTCAACAAGATATGCAGAAAGCGGTTGCTGCTGCTCAATCTGCGTTGGGGACCTATGCTACATTTTCAGAATCCACACAAGACCAAACAGCTAAACAGATGTTTAAGGACATGACGGTGGATATGCAAAAACATGTGGCGATGTTAAATAGCCGATTAGGGTATTTAACGCAAAATAACGACTTAAATCAAAAACCCCAAGCTTAAAACTACTTAGAAGAGTCCAACGTTTAAAGACGCTTACCTAAAAATCAATAGTCTAAAGTTATCCATTTAGATACCAAAAGAGCAGTTCCTTCTTAGAGGGAACTGCCTTTTGGTTACACTTTAATCAAGGTATACCATCAGAATTTCTAGTTTCGGAATCTGATGACGATTTTAGGAATAGCGAAACGTTATCCAGTTAAATAGGTGATATCCAGTTTATCTTTGTCGTAGATATTGTAAGCGTATATGTTATGCCGGGGATCTTCGAAATTTCTTACAATTAGTCGCAGAACAATTAAGAATGTTGTTATATAGAAAACCGCCACATTTCAGCGAATTATTGAATTAGGTGCATTGTGCAGTAACGCGCTACTAAAGAAGACATCCAATCCACTTCCCAAAGCTGCATTTCAGCAGGAACGATGACAGGTTCCCCCACATAGCGGTAATATCATACCTCTCGCCAAGGGGTACTTAATTTATAAAATCCGTATATTACGGACCGATGATGCAAACTCTATATTTATTGTTGTCAGCAAAAGGAAACAAGAATGCACAGCCTTAAAATGTACATCTTAAGACAAGAGGAGGATACTTATGCAAAAACAATGGAACCGTCTTCAAGAACTCCGTAACCGCACCTAGGTAAACTATCAGTAACCCCCACCATTGACAAGAAACAATGTTTAATCGCTAACCGATTATGGCGATGATTAAAGCTAGCGTTGCCCCACTACAACACACTCATCGGGTGTTAATTTAGCAAGCGGCAATACCGAATCAATTCAATAAATTGTTTTATGAATAAAAATGAGTTTCTTGACCTTTGAACCAAATAAATATAACTATAGGAGCAGGGCGATTAAAATCGTTCTGCTCCTTCGATTTCCTTGTTTTAAACCAATGTGCACCGTAATCTTGCAACCTTCATATACTGAACGTAGCTAATGGTTCACACATATAAAGGGGGCATTTAAAATGGTTTCGGTTCTCAATGGAGTTCGCCTAGCTGTTATAGGAGGGGATGATCGCGAACTCTATCTCATTCCTGAACTTATCAAACAGGGAGCGTACATAGTCGGGGTCGGCTACGAAAAAGCATCTCCTATTCCTGGTATGGTATTGGCATCGTCTGCTTTAGAGGCGATTGGTCAAGTTGATGCTTTGCTTTTTCCGATGTTTGGCACCGACGAACGCGGGGGGGTGAAAGCGAAATATTCGGATTTTCCCATCGTCTTGAATAAAGAGGTACTTCAGGCAATACCAAGTCGTGTCCCTCTTTTTATTGGTTGGGCACGCCCGGCTTTGAAGTCTGCTGCAGAAATGATCGGAATTCGGATCATAGAAACCGCAAATCTTAATGAGGTTTGCATTCTTAACTCTATTCCTTCGGCAGAGGGGGCGATTCAAATGGCAATGGAAGCCACGACGATCACGATTCACGGAAGTAAAAGTTACGTTCTAGGATTAGGTCGTCTAGGTTGGACTATTGCGCGTATGTTGAAAGGTATGGGAGCTCATGTCACCGGAGTAGCGCGGAAACCCGCTGACTTGGCCCGAGCCGAGGAAATGGGAATTAGGGCAGTGCATTTTTCCGATCTGGAAGATGAGATTGGAAGTGCGGAAATCATATTTAACACTGTTCCTCATCGTATTCTTGACCAAGTGATGCTAGAGTGCCTAAATCATGATGCGGTCATCATTGATTTAGCCTCTATTCCAGGAGGCACAGACTTTGAATACGCAGAAATGTTAGGTATCAAGGCACTCCTCGCCCCAGGACTTCCTGGTATTGTTGCCCCCAAAACGGCAGGTAAAATGCTTGCTAAAGTGTACCCACAACTTATTCTTCGCCAACTTATCACAAGTAAACTCCATGCATAATGGGCAATCTCCACAAATGATGAACTTGGCCAATATGCTCGAAATATCGGAACATTGTTGATTGCCAAAAACCAATAATTCATTTCCTATGGCCAAATAACCAATGTGGGTTGACCAAACTCTTTAGTTGCATGGGCAAATCCACTATGTTGTGTTTATTTTAGCATGAACAGGAAAACAACTTCAATCGATACTTGTAGATTATCGTTAATTCTTAACGATAAAGGGTGCCCTGTAATCAGCAGGGCATCCTTTATATCATGTCAGTCAAATTGTTATAATTGTTGGCTAATTAACATTGCCTTTTTATATGTCAATTGGAATTGTTCTATATTGTTTCATTGAGATTAGTATTCGCTTTTATTTTTGAGGTTATAATATGCTTTGTTTCCCATCTTTTTGTTAAGCGCGGCGTTGTTAATTCTACAGCGTCTTGAGACAGTTTAAAGAGGGAACGATCGAAGTTTTGGTCGCGACTGATGTGGCTGCTCGGGGACTGGATATTAACGGAGTGACTCACGTTTTTAACTTTGATATCCCACAAGATCCGGAAAGTTATGTCCATCGTGTGGGCCGAACCGGTCGTGCAGGAAAATCCGGCTTAGCCATTACGTTAGTCACACCGCGGGAGATAGGTATGCTAAGATTCATTGAGCAGGTTATTAAACGGAAAATCATACGTATGCCTATTCCCACAATCACAGAGGCGGTGGAGGGTCAGCAACGATTAACTATGACGGAGATCCTACGTGTGATTGCAGAAGAAGATATTGAGAAATATAAAGGGGTAGTTGAAGAGTTACTGGCAGAAAATGACTCGGTGACCCTTTTATCCGCTGCGCTGAAAATTATAACGAAAGAACCTGAAACCGTAGAGGTCCGATTGACTGAAGCGGCACCCATGCGAGGGAGAAGCATGGGAAATGCAAGACCTCAGCAGGGGAATTATAACAGGGACGGTCATGGACAAAAGGTTAATACTTGGGCTAGACGAGGTAAAGGAGATTTAATCTAGTCAATATTAAAATTTTAAGGGGGTTCTGTTATGAACTATAAATGTCCGAAATGCAATATTGAGTATAGTAGCATAGCATGGGATACGGAAACACTGAAGGCTAAAGGTCAGAACAAGATAAATGATTTTAGTGATGATGATATTGAGTCTATCGAGATGCAAATACCGAACTACAGTTACATTTGTCCTGGGTGTGGGGCAGAATCAGTAATTGGTATCGCAGGTTTAACTTAATAATATCCTAATCGCTATGAAAAACAGGTGTACCATACGAAATTCTAATAAACCTATTAACCCATTGTTACGAAATCGCCCCCGGCACCGCCGAGGGCTTTATTGATAGGTACATCTCTGACAAGGCTTAAAACTCAACTTCATGTTTTAGAATTTCTTCAATTCGTCTTTCTATTTTATCCAAATCAAGTTGGGCTTCTTTTCTAATACTTTTTCGAAGCATAGGACCTATCTGATGAATATCATCATAGATGTCATGTAAAAGTTCTAGGGCAGCTGTGGCTTCCATAACTTCTTTGGGGGTTTCCACTATATTGGCTAAAACCGCTGTTTCGGTCCGTGAAGCAATTAGGGGAATACCTATTTGTTCTACATACACGCGTGTTCTCCGTCTGGGACCTCGGTCTTCCTCGATTGGCTCCAACGCAATGATCTTATCGGAGCGTACGAATTTTCCATATCCCAAGGGAATAATGATATTTTCTCTAATTTCCAATTTGCTCCAATACCTCCCTAATACCTTATCCGTAATTTTCCCGATACGTTGGTAATTATGCCAACCCGGAATCCCAATCCCGTTTAGGGAGTACAACTTGTATAAAGCAAAAGTTAACCTTTTGGTGAAAACAAAATAGCCCTCCCCCACCTAAGCGAGAGAGGGCATACTCATATAGTTGACATTCGCCCATTAGCGAGATGATTTTAGTTTTTCCCTTTTTTGGTAAGAGATTTATTGTGTATCCAAATCAGGGTCTAAGCTCTCATAAGTCTATAAATTTAAACAGCCTTAGAGTAATTGTATCTTCTTTTCGTACCACCTTGGATTTCAACAAGAATAGACCTGAATTCTTCTTCATCATTTCTTTTTGTAGCCCCTGACCACCATTTCCAAAAACTATCGCTATCTAAATTGACAAGTTCGGATACTTTCACTTGTAGCACCTCCTAGTATAGTAATATTCCCCAAGATGGATTTATCTTTACCTATGATAGTGCTGGAATGTTCTACCACTAGGCACTCGGTGGCACTCCGCTTATATTTCCCACCAAGAAATATTTATAGTTAAACGATTACTCGTGTTATTAATATTTCTTAAACAAACCGTAAAGCTATTATTTTCAGTTATAACAAAGCGTCCATGAAAATTAATGATTACGGGATCTCCAGTTTGGATCAAAGACCTTAGCAGTTGCCCACCTATCGTCATATCGCTGTTCTGAGAAATGAGCTTGGCTGCTAGAACGCTGTTATCACCGCAGGCCGTATTTAGGTTCCGTGGCATTATGACAATTCCCGGAGCAGAAAGCGAACCATTACGTATCAAGTCAATTACCGTACTTGCCTTAGAACCTTCGGAGATGGTTGAAATGCGCGCTACTTTATCAGAGCCTAAAGGGTTTGTAAGCTCCAGAAATAAGCAACTGTTCGTTTTAACAACCTGAACACCCGTGGTAAGTGTGTAATACTCTTCTTGGACGACGCTCTCCCTTGAGTCGGTAACAATTAACTCTTAACTTTATAATATGAAGTTTGCAAGCTATCGGTCCCCGGTTTGTAAGATTATAAAGACCTGATTTATCTACTAAACTTTAAATTATTTTCCAAATAAGATTTTAAATTTCTTGTAGATAGTTAGCTTAAAAGGGACTGCTGTGAAGAATACTAATAAAAGTTTCAAATACTTTTTACCCTATAAAGTAGTCCGTGAAGAAAGAGGAGATGAAGCTTGAAGAAGATTTTATTTTTGCCGTTCTTAACCGTACCTACAGGGCATCACTCGGTGGCCAATGCCTTAATTAGCTCTCTTGAAAAACGGATTCAAGGAGAATTTGCGAGTATTGACTTTCTGAGCTATTTTAGCCCACGACTGGAAAGAGCCGTTACGAACCTCTATTTAAACTGGATTAGTTACTCTCCAGCAACTTACAATTGGGCTTATGATTACTTCGCTTACCCGTCAAGTAGTACAAAATATAGGCAAGTGTATGAAAGTTTGTTCCTAACAAAGATGCAACGGCTGCTGTCAGAAAAGCAGCCTGATCTAATAGTTTGTACCCAAGCTTATCCATCTCTTTTGATTTCGTGTCTGAAAGTTCAAGGGAAAATTAAGACCCCTGTCATTAACGTTTATACCGATTTTTTTATCAATAACATTTGGGGACGTAGGGGAATCGATTACCATTTTGTTGCGGATGTTCCGTTAAAAAACGAGTTAGTACAAAAATATGGAGTACCCAAACACCAGGTATTTATAACCGGTATTCCGGTTGATGAGTGGTTAGTTCCCACGGCACGCCAGCAGAAATTATTCCCGCCTTACCATATCCTGATAGCAGGTGGAAATAACGGGTTAGGAGATATGACCGAGATTTTACAAGCCTTGAAAAATTCCCCGGATTTTTATTGCACTGTTCTCTGTGGTAATAATAAAAGGCTCTTTACAGAGATCATATCCTGGCAGATTAAAAACATTTATCCTCTCTCTTATATTTCATCGAAGAGAGAAATGGCTCTCTTATATGACCAAGTCGATGCAATTGTGACTAAACCTGGTGGTGTAACAATAAGCGAAACCCTTTGGAAGAGGATACCTATTTTTGTCTATTCCGCTCTACCTGGGCAAGAACAATTTAACCAGCAATACCTTACTACTCAAGGTTTAGTTTATCCCATAACTCAGGAACGCCCTGTACGAGAACAATTGCTTAGTATTTTAAGTGACAAATTTAAACAGGCAAACTGGCGGAAACGGGTCGATAGTTACTTCGATAGGCTAGAAAGGAGTGCCTGGGAAAAAATCGTGGAGATTTCAGATCAAAATCAGGTAGAAGTCGCATCACATTAAAAGGAGGAGATCTTATTGCCAGACTTTATTTCCGTTGGGTTACATCTCATCCTAAAACATCGCTACATAGTGTTTAGTATTGCTCTATTCCTGGGGATTGTGGGTTATTTATTCTGGAAGAAAATATTCTAGATTTCCCCATTCAATATTGGCAATGCCCCATGTTAAGAAAGAAAAAGTTGGTAGGTAGATAAGTTTTAAACAGTTCATATGTCCGATTAGAATAAATAGTGCCCCGGAAAGCTTCCTGGGACTAAAGTTCAAGGCAATTGGAGGCTGTTCCGCCAGCCTATCCAATAACCAGTACTAATGGCGATCATGCGAAATAGAAACACCGCAAAGGGCAACGGGCCAGGGAGATGATCCAATGAGTCCGAAATTAATGCTAAAATGGACGAGCACCCGAGATAAGTCCTATGTAGGCTTATGTGCCGGGTGCTCTGTAGTGGCTCCTTACCTTATTTGAGAAACCCTTACTAATAGGGTATGTGTATGTGTATGTAATGAGTTTATGATCGTTACTAGGGAAGGCACCGAAGTTTGTCCACCAACCAACGGTTCGGCTTAAAAAGGGAAAAAGAAAAGCGAAGAGATCTCCCAAGCCTCTTCGCAGCGACGTTAAATTATAATATTAATATAAATCAACGTTTATTCTTTTTTTTGTATCGGTTTTTTCTTTGGGAAACCTGACTTCCAACATGCCGTTCTTGTAAGTGACTTTTGTTCCACATGAAAAAAGCAAAACAGGGTATATTATGGCTTGAACTGGTAGGAGGTCATAGGGATGATAGGAACTGTTAAAATGATACTATTTTCGATAAATTTTTTTATAATATTGTGGTTGGCAACTAATAACTTTTTAGCCAACTCAAATGACGGCATGTCAGTTAGAAGGCCCGAACAGTCTATAATTGAGTCGGTTCCAGCTTCTGGAATTCAACCCGGAGACATCCTTTTAATAAGTGGTAATACTTTGGTGGATAAAATAATTAAGTTAGTGACAAGAAGCCCTTATAGCCATGTTGTAGGTGTGGTTAACCCCAATCAAGTAGTAGAAATTCTTCCTTTGTCAACAGCAAGGTTCAAAAAAATACAGGATTATACTGGACGTGCTGACGTGTTCACTTGTGAACGATTATCCAACGATGACCGAAGAAAGATTGTTGACTATGTGACGGGGAAGATCGGGGCCTCATACGACTACTACTTGATAATCTGGGAAGCCTCACGCTACTTGTTTAACTGGGTATGGCCCTACGACAACAAGGATAGTAGCATTTGCTCAACACTTTGGTCAGAAGCCTACCGCAAGGCCGGAATTGATTTATGTCCTGACGTTAAGTTTCCTGTACCGGGGGATCTTGCAAAGTCAAGATATTTACATAAAGTCAAAATTGATAAAACTATCAAACATTAATAAATAGCGTTTTTTAATGAAAAAAGACGTCGGAACAAACCGAAAAAGGTTAGTGTTGGCAATTAAAACTTTCAGTGTATATTTCGGTCAAATTTTGGTCGTTATATAAAAGAGAGGGATACTATCAGATATCGTGGTACGGGTTAGTTGGTTATACCTAATAAACAATCATTAGTTTAAAAAGCCCTACCAGTTATTATGGTTACCTTACAAGGTTTAAACCTAGTCTTTGGGCAAATGCTAAAGCTTTCTTGTATTCTTGTTTGGACAGTCTTTGGGATATCTCGAAATATCTGGACGCTTGATGGGCCGGGTAATACTGGTCCATTAAGTTTACTACGCAATCGGGCGACAATTCTTGCTTGATGTATTTTAAGACTTCTTTGCTATCTTCAAGTCCCCCTGGCATCATTAAATGCCTAATAATCAGTCCTCGGTAAGCAATCCCATCTTTGTTCACCTTCAATCCGCCTACCTGATGGTCCATTTCCTTTAAAGCTAACTTCACCTTTTCAGGATAATCCTTCACCTTGGAATAGCGGCTTCCCCTTTCAGCGAGATGATACTTAAAGTCGGGCATGTAGATGTCAACCACACCATCTAGCAAAGCCAAAGTTTCAAGATTTTCATAGCCGCCGCAATTATAGACCAGCGGGAGGCTTAATCCTTTTTGAGCCGCCATAAAAACAGCGTCCAGGATGTTCGGCACAAAATGGGTTGGTGTCACAAGATTGATATTATGACAGTGGTAATGATTCTGGAGCAGGAGCATAATTTCCGCTAACGTCTCGTTCGTAATTATTTGCCCTTCGCCGCCGAAACTAAGCTCGCAGTTCTGGCAAAAAACACAACGCATGTTGCAATAACCAAAAAAGATCGTGCCTGATCCATTGTGTCCAACTAAAGGCGGTTCCTCCCCATAGTGCGGACCATAGCTGGCGATCACAGCCTTGTCGGGAGCCTGGCAAAAACCAAGCTTTTCTAGCCTGTTGACTCCGCATTGGTGAGGACAAAGATTACACTTTAACAGATGTTCTTTGGCCTTGAGCACTCTTTGTTCCAGTTGATGGTTTTTCAAGAGTTTGACGTAACCTGGCTCCATTTTTCACCTTTTTCAAAAACTTTTAAGCGTAATGTTAACGAATAAAAAATCGTTATTTTTATGGGAGCGTTGCCGTAAATAGAATCTCGTTATATAAAACCTTCTTAAATTGTGTTAGGAATTCGGTTTTAAAGTCTTTAAGTTCAAACATTTTTATGTAAGAGTCGTAATCTCGAATAAAGCTACCGTTATCACATAATTTCATAACGGAGTTAGAAAAAAAAGATTTTTTAAACAGACATGGTTCCAAGACAACAACTTTGCCATAAGGCTTAAGAATTCGCTGAAACTCAGAGAGATAAGGTGAGAAATCGTCTGAAGCGATGTGATGTAACACCGATAGCGTAAGGATGTAATCGATAGAATTGTTCTCCAGAGGCAGATTGGTACCTTCCAAGACTAGAAAGTTGTAACCCGGGTTTAAACATCTGGCATAAGCAATGCGTCGCGAATCTGGATCTACCCCTATATAGTGGGCTTTCGAACACAGGGAGCTAGCTGACCCAATTCCCGAACCAAAATCAAGTACCTTTTTGTCGGTGAAATTAAAATATCGGCCCAGAACACCTTTTATGTACAAATTGTTTAAAATATCTGGACGGACAAACCAATGATAGAGACGAGGGGATAATTCCATGCATTTCACCTCAAAAATTTTTTAAATACATGGACTAATATTCCCTTATTATAAAGAATTTATTTATTTTTTGGTTAAGTTGGTTTACCATTCCTAAGCACACCCGAATCCGCTTGCCTCCCCCTTAAACTTAACCTGGGTAACTTTATTGAGGCGGCTGAAGAGGTCGGTTTGCTAAACCGTTAGGGTGGGTAACTGCCGCGAGGGTTCAAATCCCTCCTTCTCCGCCAGATATATTCCTCGATAGCTCAATGGTGGAGCAACCGGCTGTTAACCGGTAGGTTGTAGGTTCGAGTCCTACTCGGGGAGCCATGGCAGGGTAGCCAAGTCGGTCTAAGGCAAGCGGTTCATACCCGCTCATGCGAGGGTTCGAATCCCCACCTGCTACCAACATGCGGGTGTAGCTCAATGGTAGAGCGCTAGCCTTCCAAGCTAGTTACGAGAGTTCGATTCTCTTCACCCGCTCCATTAGAACTAATTTCTCTGTTACATATATTTGCGCTCTCCCTATACTAATGAAGTTTATCGGAGACGTATTTGCGAAGGTGAAAACGCATGGGGAAGGAATAAGCGTTGCTTTTTAAAGTCAGAGAAACTAGATTACCTTTCCGGATGATACTTTCACAGCAGATGAAAAAGTCAAAGCCTGAGTAGACGCCGTTTGAAAATATATCCCTAACGAATGCTTCGAAGCTGTCTTAAAATATCGGAATTCGAGGTGCTGGTAAAGTTTCTGGATAACCCAGAGGGGGCGACAGCATGGATGTGTGACGAGAACTCATGTCAATTTGTTCGCAGTTCTGACGTCGTTGAATAAGCGTTTTATGAGGGAGTAGAGCGAGGTAACATTCTGAATGTTGCTTACGAATGCAGCAACTCAGATAATGGCACTACTTGAATGCCTTGAGCACTCATTTCCGGCAGCATCTCCCTTATAGCCCGGGCAGTATTAGGGCCTTGTGGTCCGACGTGCCCGATACCTATAGCTTTACCGGAAGTTTTAGCTTTAGCTATCAATAGTCTTATTTGTTTTTTTATAGAATTAAGATCAGCTGAATTGTCCAAGAAAACATCCCGGGTACCCGATATAACACCTGCCTTCTTTGCTTCCTGGGCCAAAATTGTGGATTCACTGGTCCTGCTGTCCAAAATTATCAAATTGTGTTCTTTGGCGGTTTCCACAATTGCTTCCACTATTTTAGGATTCTCTGTGCCTTTTGATCCCATGTGATTGCTGATACCAACAGCATAAGTTATTTGCTCCACACTGTGGTCAAGTCGAGTTCTAAGTTCCTGGGGAGATAAATTTGTGGTTAAGGCACCGGGTCCAAGCCATTCCGGACGTCCATTTTTTGATTCAATAGGCATGTGAATGATGATTTCGTAACCTAGGTTGTGCAATAATTCAGCTTCTTTCTGTGAATACAATAAATTAGGCATTATTGCCGCAGTAATAGGAATACCCAGTTCCAACATCTGTTGAGTTCCCGGATTGTCAATACCAAAATCATCAATTACGATAGCAATTTTAACGTTGACAGGTTGCGGTGTCATTGTGTGATTCAAATGTCCTACAATACGAACAAAACCTACAAATATCAAAAATACTGTTATTAGAGCCGTAATTGCTAAAATCGGGCAGCGAACGATCAGAATTATTGTGCGCTGATTCACTTTTTCCACCATCCTCTATTTCACTTCTTATGTAAGTATATTGACTTAACTAGTAGTAAGACGCAAAAAAGCATTAAAATACCCTCCTGTGCTAATTAAGCGTAGGAGAGTATTTCTTTAATTGGGACTATATGTCGGTTGTTTAGCCAATGAAGCTTCCATTAATCCTTATTCGGTAGCAGCTTTTAATAGTAACCCCGTAATAAGCAAGGCCGCATATTTTAGCCGGGCGGCATTGCGATTCTGTAGATTTACCCACCGTCCTCAAACTATCAATAAAGAAATTCTTGGAATCGCTAAAATCCAAAGTGGATAAAACGGTGGATGATGGTGAGGTGTTACGACCAATTGCCCATTTACAACATTAAGAGCATCTCCGGCAATAAGAGTTTTATATTGGTTAAGATACAGGCAAATGTGTCCCAGAGTATGGCCTGGAGTAAAAATCACCGTGATCCCTCCACAGTATGGTGGTTCGCTTAACGCTAACGTATAAGATGTTGAATGATAGAAGAGTAAGGCCCCCGCGTAATGAGGGGACCTTATCCTTAGCCTCTAAAAAATGAAGCTTAGAATTTCGTATGGCCCAGTTATGATACCACGTGGTGTTCTCAATTCCACCCTTACCGTTGCACTTAGGGCATTGTTCCTCTAGCGCATTAACGTCAATCATTACTTAACCTCCGTTCAGCAATTCTATTGATGTATTCTATTACGGAAATGGCTGAAGAGAAGCATTCGTCTAAATAATAGCATAATAATCCGTATCTAGGGCATGATATCTCTCGATACGCGTTCCTCCTACACTAGGCTCTCATCGGTAAGGATGGGGGCCTTCATCGTCTAAATGCAAGGGTGGGGAAATTCAACTCACGGATGGAATTAAGGAACTAGGGCGATATCAGGAAATCCTCGCTTATGAACATTACTTAACCTCCGTTCTGCTGATTCCATTAATATAGTCTATTAGCAGAAATGGCTGAAGAGAGGCATTTGTCTATACGAGTAGCATAAAAACCCGGGTCGCAGGCATAATATCCTTTGTAAATTTGCTCGTCCTACTCATTGGCTCGCATCGGTAACGGTGGGGTCCTTTTTTATATCCAAATGGTATCCGAATAAGAGACGTATGGGTTAGGGAAGGATATACGCAGAGGTGAGAAACGTATATGGCTGGGTATAGTGTGTGGAAGGAGCTAATCAAACCAACGATACTCGCATACATTATAGCGTGTGCAATCCCAGGTGGAATCGCAGGAGTATATTATTTGTATAGTACTTATTTTTAGATCACCCAGGCGCAAATGTTGGGGTGATCAAATTGTTCTGGCATATTAATCCCTGAACCAGTTGGGAGGAATAATGTGTCTGAACTTGAAGAATTGCGCTTAAGTATGTTCAAGATAAAAAAGTGTAGATCTATACTGATCAGAAGACGAAACTGCAAGTGAAATATAAAATGATAGAAAAGGCAAAAGTGTTGACGCTGAATTAAAAAGTCCGAAAGCTGACGTCTTGCCTGTCCCTAAGTTGACGAATATAATGACCATGACGTTATATCCTTGAAGAAAGGAGAAAGACGCCTCATCGAGGGTGTTTTATACGAACCACCACGTAGAGACATTGTAGTGGATGAATCAACCCTCTCACTTTGGAAACTCTGGTTTTTCACGTGGGTAGTCTTCGCCCAAGGCTGCTTACAGTCGATCTCGATTCGTTTCAACCTTTCTGTGGAGAACTCGTCCGATCGACCACAGTCCGCACTCCAACTCCTTGGACAGTTTGTCGGTACCGCAGACGGTTGGATGAGTAGAACTGTCCAACCGATCGCGAATTCTCACCGTTGCAGACATACCCGTTCTGCATTCATGTCCACCTTCATCTGCTGATGCAAATAATAGAGAGAGATATTGATTATGTTTCAACTGTTGTAAAGAATATTTTGGTGGATGGAAACTATAATGAAGACAATGCAAGTCTGGATGTTCTTTGGGATCAAGATAACTACGATGAGTTAATCACAGTTGCAATGGATGCAATTAAAGAAAACTCAAAATCTTTCTATAGCTTTAATTCACTGGGCGAACGGCTCTTAGCACTAAGCAGGGCGAGACAGAAAGATGGTCGAGGCAGGAAAGTTGGATAAGTGATTACATAATTAGAAATAACGCTGACTTCGACTCAATGAAGTTTATCTTTGGAATTATCTGTAATTTGTCAGATGAGCAAAAAAAAGATTCACTATTGATGTTCTGCAAAACGTAAATCTGGTGTAGTCTCTTTCGTCTCGTCTGGTTGTAACTTTATTGAAGAGTTGATAGGAGACGTATAAGACTTGCCGAGAGTGGGTAAACTTCGAACTTGATTTAGGGAGAAAGCAGCTTTGGATCCAGATACATCAACTGTAAGAAGAAACATAAAAGGAAGTAGAAGCAGTAGAATCTTTCTCATAGCCTTCCTCCAATCATTTTTGTGGATAATTCCATTATGCATGCTTGCCTCTTCTTTGAATAGAGGATGATTACTGGAAAAAGTGTGACATTGGTTACAACCTCTTAGCCAAAATAAGTTATAATTAATTATAGAAATTTGGACTGGGAGTGAGTTAATATGCAGGTACCGTCGTTTCTGATTAGCTATCTAACTAAAATGAAGGGTAACAAGAGAGCTACTCCCCTTATTTCCCCTCCACCTTTGGATGTGATCCTTTCTTTGATAGGCACTCTTTTTGGGATATGGGCTATTACGTTTATTTTTAACAAGTTTGATCTGTTGATTGTGGCCTCTATTGGCGCATCTGCAGTTTTAATTTACGGGGTTCCTGATGCTCCACTTTCGCAACCGCGTAATGTGGTATTCGGCCAAATATTATCTGCAGCGGCGGGCGTTATAACGTTTATGATGTTTGGTCTAACCTGGTGGACGCCTGCCTTAGGCACTGCCCTCGCTTTGCTGATTATGCTTCTAACAAAGACGACACATCCACCAGGGGGAGCAACCGCATTATTTGCTGTTTTAGGGAAAGCCCAGCTGGATTACATAGTGACTATAGCAGTAGGAATGGTCATCTTAGTCGTGGTCGGAGTCCTTATAAATAACCTCTCACCTAATAGACACTACCCAAGGTATTGGTTTTAAATAGAAGCGCCTAACTGAAAAAATACCGGATATGAGACATACTCTGGAGAAGTACTTTGTAAGAGTAGGAGGGCAAATCATGTTTAATACTATTTTGGTCCCTACGGATGCTTCTGAGACAGCGCAGCGTGCGTTGATGGTTGCTATAAAGATTGCCAAGAAGTTTGCTTCCCGTATCGTCCTTCTGCATGTTGTTTTCACGCCAGAGGCTTTAGGATACACACTTTCTAGTGGAATAAGTGTCCCTCAAGAAGAAATTAGTATTTATGGGGGAGAGGCTTTGACGGTAACTTTGGACAAAATTGACCCAGGGAAAGTACCTATCGAAAAGAAGTTAATTCCAGGACATCCATCATTTGCTATTCTAGAAGAGATTAAGAGTGGGAAGATAGACCTTGTGGTTATGGGTAACCGTGGATATGGACCGATCGCTGGTTCCTTACTGGGAAGTGTTAGCCAACGTGTTTTAAGCAAAGCAGAATGCCCGGTCATGATCGTTAAATAAGAGAGTCATGAGAACGCACAGAAGTTACTGAGCGTTCTCATTATTATTTTATTAAAGTTATTGAGGTGAGTTTTCTGGACAAATAGGTGAATCAGATGATAATGTACTTATTATTGATAACCATCGGATAAAGGAAACTTACTTCAGGTGGAGTTTTAGTCATCTAAAGTTTAAACTGAACTTATCCAGGGCTTAGTAAATGAGAATCATTAAGGAAGTGAACTAGTCTTGTCAGAAACTCAGTATAATGCAGAATCTATCCAGGTCTTAGAAGGTTTGGAGGCAGTCCGCAAACGACCTGGAATGTATATCGGTTCCACGGGGAGTAGAGGGCTGCACCACCTGGCTTATGAAATTATTGATAACGCCATCGACGAGGCTGGAGCTGGATTTTGTGATCGAATCGAGGTCACTATTAATCCAGACGGATCGATGAAGATCGAGGACAATGGGCGTGGAATTCCAGTTGACATACATTCTGTCAAAAAAGTTTCGGCCGTACGTTTAGCTTTTGAGACGTTACATGCCGGGGGGAAGTTTGATGGGAATACCTATAAAACATCCGGAGGTTTGCATGGCGTCGGGGCAAGCGTCGTAAATGCTTTGTCTGTTTACTTGACAGTCGAGATAAGACGGAATGGAAAACGTTATCGTGTTGAGTATGTCAATGGTGGTCAGCTTAAATCAGATTTACATACCATCGGGAAAAAGGTGACAGGAACAGGTACATCGGTCGTTTTTAAACCGGATTCCTTTATTTTTAAAGAGACGACGGTCTTCAAATATGACACCCTGCGCAGTCGTTTGATGGAGCTTTCATTTCTCAACAATGGCTTAACCATCGTTCTGACTGATCTACGTGGAGAACTGAAATCGGAAACCTTTTATGCTCAAAATGGCATCATTGGCTTTATAGAACACTTAAATAAAGTGTCTAACGTTTCCCCAGTGCATAAGAAACCCATCTATTTCAAAGGGGAAAAAGATGATGTCGTTGTGGAGTGTGCCATTAAGTACAACGATGGAGATGACGAATCTCTGCATTCATATGTTAATAATATTCCTACAGATGAGGGCGGGACTCATGAGTCGGGATTTCGAACGGCTTTGACCAAAGTTTTTAATCTTTACGGACGGCGGAATAATCTTTTCAAAAAAGATGAAAATCTAATTGGCGACGACCTTAAAGATGGCTTGACTTGTGTACTATCACTCAAGATTAAAGAGCCTCAATTTGAAGGGCAGACTAAAACCAGACTTTCTAATATGGAAGTTGAAGGGATTGTTCAGTCGCTAACTAATGAGGGGATAAGCCAATTCTTTGACCAAAACCCTGCTGTTGCTAAAGAGGTTATCAACCGGTCCTTGACGACTTGCCTGCTGAGATTAGCTGCCAAGAAAGCTAAGGAACTGAAAAAGAAGGCTCGTGATGCCGAAGTTAAGGCGTTAAGCGGTAAACTCGCGGCCTGTAGCGGGAAGGATAAATCCCGCAATGAACTCTTTCTTGTCGAAGGGGATAGTGCAGGCGGTTCTGCCAAAATGGGTCGTGACCGACGATTCCAAGCGATCCTTCCATTGCGAGGAAAAGTCATTAACACCTACCGAGCCAAGATCGATAAGGTTTTAGAAAATGAGGAGATTAGGAGCATTATCACAGCAGTAGGCTCTGGGATCGGAAAAGAATTCGATTTAGAGAAGGGTAATTATGCTCGCGTTTGTATTATGACAGATGCGGACATTGACGGAGCACATATCCGTTGTCTGTTGTTGACTTTTTTCTATCGCTACATGAAACCGCTAATTTTGAACGGACGAGTTTTTATTGCTCAATCTCCGTTATATAAAGTTGAGAAAGAACGGGGCAAGATAATTCGCTACGCTTTTGATGAGAACGAACTTAAGAAAGAACTCAAGGAATTAGGCAAGACAGCCAAGATTTCACGTTATAAAGGGCTTGGGGAAATGAATCCGGAGCAACTTTGGGAAACAACCTTGAATCCAGCCAATCGACGCATGATTCAGGTGACGATCGATGATCTTCTGGAGGCAGAACGGAAACTAAGAATCCTCATGAGTGAGCAAGTCGAGCCAAGACGTGATTTTCTGATGGAGAATATTGTGTTTACTGACGATGATATGTAGAATTTTTGGGAGGGGTTAATACCCAATGAGTATATTAGAGGACAACATTAGCCAACGTCCCCTTGAAGACGTTTTACCAGAATCGTTCTTAGGTTATTCCAAACATGTTATACTGCAACGGGCTGTCCCCGATGTGAGGGATGGACTAAAGCCAGTTCACCGTAGAATTCTTTTTTCGATGGACGAAATTGGGATGCATACGGACAAACCGTATAGCAAGTCCGCGCGTTTGGTAGGGGACTGTATGGGAAAATACCATCCCCATGGCGACTCGTCCATCTACGATTCCGCAGTACGTATGGCCCAACCCTGGTCCACACGCTATCCTATGGTGGATGGTCAAGGGAATTTTGGCTCAATTGATGGAGACAATGCGGCGGCAATGCGTTACACAGAAATGAGAATGACACATTTATCTCAGCTCATGACCCAAGACATCGAGAAAAATACGGTCCTTTTTAAAGCAAACTATGATCAACGCTTGAAAGAACCTGTCGTCCTCCCTAGCCCTTTCCCCAATCTGCTGGTTAATGGGGGTTCAGGAATCGCTGTAGGGATGATGTCTAATATGCCTCCCCATAATTTGAGGGAAGTTGTAGCCAGTGTGATCCTTCAAATCGATAATCCTCAGATAACGGTTGATGAGCTCTTAGAAAAGGTGAGTGGACCAGACTTCCCTACCGGTGGAGTGATCATCGGCACTGAGGGGATCGTTAATGCCTACAAAACTGGGCGTGGAAAAGTCACGATGCGTGGTAAGGCGATCATAGAACAAGGGAAAAATGGTAAAAGCATAATCGTAATTACGGAGATTCCTTATCAAGTTAATAAATCAACCCTCGCTGCCAAGATAGAAACGCTTGCTGACATAGGTAAAATCGAGGGAATAAGTGAGGTTAGGGATGAATCTGATCGAGAAGGGATTCGTCTTGTGGTTGAATGCCGCAAAGAAGCGGATCCTCTAAGCGTTTTACGCCTTTTATATAAGTTTACCCAGATGGAAGATACGTTTGGGATTATTAACTTAGTGATTACAGCAGAAGGCACTCCGAAGGTTTTAGGTCTAAAGGAGATTAATGCTGCATTTATCACCCATAGAAGAATTGTTGTCACCAAGCGCACAGAATTCGATCTAGAAAAGGCACGCTTAAAAACACACATTCTGGAAGGATTGGTTATAGCAATTAATAATCTTGACGATGTGATTGCCATAATTCGGGCCAGTAAAACCCCTTCCTTAGCTAAGGCTAACTTAATTACTACTTTTGAACTGTCTGAGATTCAAGCACAAGCAATTTTAGAGATGAAACTTCAACATTTAACGAACTATGAACTGGAGGGCATTAAAAAGGAGCATGCCGATGTCTTAAAGTTGATAGCTGAGTTAGAAAGCATTCTTTCGGATGTGAATAAAGTCTACAGCATTATTAAAAAGGAACTCAAAGACATTTCCGATCAGTATGGAGATGATCGACGGACCATCATTTTGCCCGAAGAAATGAGAAATCAATTTGACCTGAGTTCTTTTGATGAACCTGACAATCTCATCGAAGTTATGCTCACTAAGAATGGCTATATTAAAAGGACCACTCTCCAAGTCAAGAAAAACAAAGCGACTGCCCTGATCTGTATTTTCAAAGATGGAGATAGTTTAGCTGAGAAGATAACTTGTTCAGAAAAGGATACACTTTATTTCTTTAGCCAAACTGGAAAATTCTACAGTATTAATGCCAAAACAGTTCCTGATGTCGGCTATAAAGATAAAGGTGGTCCCCTAACCAATCTATTTCCTTTGCCAACGGGCGAAAAAATTGTTTCTACTTTATCCATCAAAGACACTTCAGACGGAGTTCACCTTGTATTTGTTACTAAAGATGGACAGGTTATGCGCAGTCCAGCTAGTGATTTTGTAAACGCTCGTTCACCCGAAGCCATTGGGCTCAAGGAGGGTGACTCAGTGGTTAAAGTCTTCATTAGCGATGATCAAAGGGATTTATTTTTGGCAACCCACAAAGGACAAGCGATCCGCTATTCAGAGGCGGAAATTAATCCTATGGGTCGAAAATCACGGGGGGTTAAAGGAATAGCCCTAGGTGATGAAGATTGGATTGTCGATGCCTTGTTATTATCTGATTCTGAAGCAGAGAGTTCGTTAAGAGATCTTATAACTATCACTGAACGTGGATTTCTAAAAAGGACTTCCTTTGCCGAATTTAAACCCCAGGGACGCGCAGGAAAGGGGATTACTATTAGCAAGGTAGACCCTGTAGTAACAGGTTTTATCGTAGGGATCGCCCAAGTCAAAGAGGATGACTCATTAAACATTATCCAAGTTAGCGGAACTGTCACAAAAATTGCTGTAAAGAACGTGAAAGTGGAGCCCCGGACCAAACCTGGAACGCAATGGATTCCCGTAATATTAGATGATTTTACGGTAAGTATTATTTAAAGTAGTTCACCTAACTCCGTTCGTGGGGGTCTCAATTAAATGGATTAATGGCTGACCGATGCTCTTCAGAAAAATACTTGAATAAAGTAGTATCTGAAGCAACATAATATAACACGGACGTGAGCTTAAGTGGAGGTATATTAGAGATGGAAATTTCCGATTTAAATGTGAACGGGTCGGGATTCGATAATGAATATAATTTTAACAATTACGCATTGACGCTAGTTTTTAGAAATGGAGATACTGAAAAAACGGTCAGAGCAAATTTGAGATACTACCCTAGAGAAAACGTATGGGATTTAAACCCCATCTTTTACGAGTACACAGAACAAGAGAAGCGAGATTTAATTGCACAGATTGTCAATAATGACAACTTTAAAACAGTATTTCAAACGATTGAGCACACTTTGGAAGGATAGGAATCTAAGGATTCTAGAAATTTGAGATTTTATGAGATAATGTGTTGACAGCATAGTTTCAAAATGGTATTATAACTGAGCGCCACAAAGACGCGCACGATTGAAAGGCCGTTGAATATACTGTCATCACGGCACCTTACCATCGCAAACCTTATCCAATGGTCTTTGAAAACTAAACAACAAGGACAGCCAATGAGAGAAACTCGAG